>JBAVOA010000094.1:0-2832 GCA_049691635.1 Aestuariivirga sp.
TTTTTTGCCCGATCCGCAAGGGCAGGGTTCGTTGCGTGCGACCTTCCCCCAGGTACCCGGCTGCTTCGGGTCAATGTTGGCAGTGGCTGTGGCCGCGCCAAAAGTCAGAAAGCCCTCACCGACTTCATCTTCACCTGATGTAGCGTCGACGTGATGGGCTTCCATGAGGGGAAGTTCATCCTCGTCGGGCAGCAAATCGTCGGATGCCTGCGATTGAATTTCCACCCGCATGACCTGGGCAGTGGTGAGTTCGCGCAATCTGGAAATCATTGCCTCAAACAGATTGTAGGCTTCCGACTTGTACTCATTGAGCGGGTCGCGCTGGCCATAACCACGGAGATGAATGACCTGACGCAATTGTTCAACGGTCACAATGTGGTCACGCCAGAGCTGGTCGATGGTTTGCAAAACAACCGCTTTTTCAACCTGCTGCATGATGGCGGGGGTGAACTTTTCGCGTTTGGCCTGATAGAGTTCATCAGCCGCTTTCTTGACGCGCTCCCGGATTTCCTCGTCGGCTATTCCTTCTTCCTTGGCCCAATCTTCAATGGGAAAATCAATGGCCGCGGCTTCACGCAGGTGCTGACGAAGTTCGACGGTCTGCCATTGTTCGGCATAGGTATTGTCCGGCATGTATTTTGATATGAGATCGTCAATAATGTGATGGCGCATGTCGTCCACAGTTTCGGACACGTCCTCGCCCTTCATGATGCCGATGCGCTGCTCGAAGATAACCTTGCGCTGGTCATTCATGACATTGTCAAATTTCAGCAGGTTCTTTCGCGCGTCGAAGTTTCTGGCTTCAACCTTCTGCTGGGCCTTTTCGAGAGCCTTGTTGATCCACGAGTGAACTATGGCCTCTCCCTCCTTGAGACCCAGCTTCTGCAGCATGGAATCCATGCGTTCGGAGCCAAAAATACGCATCAGGTCATCTTCGAGGGAAAGATAGAACCTGGATCGTCCCGGGTCACCCTGGCGGCCGGAGCGGCCACGCAACTGGTTATCGATGCGGCGGCTTTCGTGCCTTTCAGTGCCGATCACGAAAAGGCCGCCGGCCGCAATGACCTTCTGCTTATTGGTTTCGATTTCTGCGGCAATGGCGGCAATTCGCCTGTCGCGTTCAGTTCCTTCCGGAACATCGGGCAGTTCCGTCGCAATGCGCATTTCGAGATTGCCGCCAAGCTTGATGTCGGTTCCGCGGCCGGCCATATTGGTGGCAATGGTTACTGCACCTGCAATTCCTGCCTGGGCAATGATCGCAGCTTCCTGTTCGTGGTAGCGTGCATTCAAGACACTATGGGGCACGCCCATGGACTTGAGCATGGCGGCCAGGGTCTCGGATTTCTCGATGGAAGTTGTTCCCACCAGAACCGGTTGGCTGCGCTCGCGTGCATCTTTCACGGTTTCGATAATGGAGGTATATTTTTCGCGGGCAGTCCGATAGACTTCATCATCCTCATCCAGGCGTGCCACCGGTACATTTGTTGGAATTTCGATGACTTCCAGCTTGTAAATATCCATGAACTCGTCAGCTTCGGTTGAAGCGGTGCCGGTCATGCCTGCCAGTTTCCTGTAGAGCCTGAAATAATTCTGGAACGTGATGGAGGCAAGCGTCACGTTTTCCGGTTGGATTGCGGTATGCTCCTTGGCTTCGAGGGCCTGGTGCAGGCCTTCGGAATAACGCCGCCCCGGCATCATGCGCCCGGTAAATTCATCGATGATGATCACCTGATCGTCTTTGACGATATAGTCCTTGTCGCGCTGGAACAACTTGTGGGCCCGCAGGGCCTGCTGCACATGGTGGACGATGGTGACATTTTCAGCGTCGTAGAGATTGTCGCCTTTCAGCAAGCCCGCCGCACCCAGGACCTGTTCCAGGTGCTCGTTGCCCTTTTCGGTCAAGCTGCACGAGCGCTGCTTTTCATCAAGTTCGTAGTTGTCTGCGGTTAATTCCGGAATATACTTATCCAGGGAATTGTAGAGATCGGAATTATCATCAAGCGGGCCGGAAATGATCAAGGGCGTCCGGGCTTCGTCAACGAGAATTGAGTCCACCTCGTCGACAATTGCAAAGTGATGGCCACGCTGCACCATCTCGTTCAGGTGATATTTCATGTTGTCGCGGAGATAGTCAAAACCGAGTTCATTGTTGGTGGCATAGGTCACGTCGCAGGCATACATGTCCCGGCGTTCGGCGTCAGACAGGCCATGGACAATCACCCCCGTGGTCAGGCCGAGAAATTCATAAATCTTGCCCATCCAGGCGGCGTCGCGCTTGGCCAGATAATCGTTAACGGTGACCACGTGAACGCCCTTTCCTTCCAGGGCATTGAGGTAAACAGCGAGGGTGGCAACCAGGGTCTTGCCTTCGCCGGTCTTCATTTCGGCAATGGCGCCGTCATTCAGGACCATGCCGCCGATCATTTGCACGTCAAAATGGCGCATACCCAAGGCCCGCTTGGCCGCCTCACGGACCACGGCAAAGGCCGGGACCAGAAGGTCATCAAGGGACTTTCCACCCGCCAGTTCAGCCTTGAAACTTTGCGTTTTTGCCTTCAATTCGGCGTCCGACAGGGCCGCAAACCCGTCTTCCAACAGGTTCATTTCTGCGACTGGGCCACGGTATTTTACGACTTTGCGGTCGTTGGTTGTGCCAAATATTTTTGCCGCGATTGACCGCAGTCCGAGCATATGATTCGTTCCTTGTTTCGGGAGGACCCGTGAAAACTGTGTCGAGAATTGCTGCCTGATAAGGCTTCGGTTCTCAAAGGTCTAGACTTAGTTGCGGGGCCAGATTCCGGGATTGTTTGATCTGAATCCACAATTTGGGGC
>JBAVOA010000095.1:0-6908 GCA_049691635.1 Aestuariivirga sp.
GAGAGATATTTCGAGAAATTTATAGTCGTGAAAATAGCCAAATTTGGCGAATAAATATCATTTTATGGAATAAAAAGCCAAAATTGGCGATTTATATTATATTAATAGTAATAGCCAAAATTGGCGAGTAAAAGTTGTTTATTAATATAATTCGCCTATATTGGCTTATTATGCGAATAGAAAATGAAAACACCGATGATGCCGTTCTGCTGGAGCTTGGCCAGCGCCTGACCCAGGCGCGGCTGGCGCGCAACCTGAAGCAGGAAGAGCTGGCCTTGGCGGCGGGCCTGTCCAAACGCACGGTTGAGCGCCTCGAAACCGGACGCTCGGTTCAGCTCTCGAATTTCATCCGGGCCCTTCGCGCCTTGGGAGTGGTGGAAAATCTCGATCGTCTCGTTCCCGAGTCCGGTCCCGGACCGCTGGCCCAACTCAAGCTCCGGCAGAGGCAGCGCCACCGCGCCTCTTCCCCGCGTGAAGCTTTGCCAGCCCCCGGCCCCTGGACCTGGGGCCCCGAAAAATGACGATTGCAGCTGTCCATCTCTGGGGCAGGCAGATCGGTGCCGTGTCGCTCGATGCGGGCCAGCAAACTGCGGCTTTCGAATACGACCCGGCCTTTGTGCGTAGCGGCATCCAGGTTTCGCCGCTTGAGATGCCTTTGGCCAATACGGTCTATTCATTCCCGGCACTTTCACCCATCAGCTTCCATGGCTTGCCGGGGCTGCTTGCCGACTCCCTGCCGGATAAATTCGGCAATGCGCTGATCGATGCCTGGCTGGCCACGCAAGGGCGGACCCCGGCGGATTTCAACGCCGTGGAACGCCTGCTTTATACGGGCAACCGCGGCATGGGGGCCTTGGAATTCAAGCCCGCAAAAGGCCCCCGCGCCCGCAAAGCCCAAAAGATAGACATTGATGCCCTTGTTGCCCTTGCCTCCGATGTCTTGACCCATCGCAACGCCTTGCAGGTTTCTTTTGCCGACGGTTACAAGCGTGACGCCCTCAAGGAAATCCTGCGCGTCGGAACTTCGGCAGGCGGCGCGCGGGCGAAAGCCATCATCGCGTGGAACGCCGCGACCAATGAGGTTCGCTCAGGCCAGATTCTGGCTGATCCCGGCTTCGGTTACTGGATTCTGAAGTTCGATGGTGTCAGCGGCAACCGTGACAAGGAACTGGATGACCCCCAAGGCTATGGCGCCATTGAATATGCTTATTACAAAATGGCCCAGGCCGCCGGCATCAGCATGGCGGAATGCCGCTTGCTGGAAGAGAGCAACAGACGCCATTTCATGGCACGGCGCTTTGACCGCCCGGGCGAAGGCGGTAAACTGCATATGCAATCCCTGGCGGCCCTTGCCCATTATGACTTCAACGCGGCAGGCGCCCATTCCTATGAACAGGCCTTCCAGGTGATCCGCAGGCTGGGCCTTTCCATGGCAGCAATCGAAGAGCAGTTCCGCCGCATGGCCTTCAACATTGTGGCCCGCAATCAGGATGACCACGTGAAGAACATTGCCTTTCTGATGGACAAGGCAGGCACCTGGTCCCTGTCGCCCGCTTTTGACGTGACCTACAGCTTTAATCCGGATGGCCTCTGGACCGCCCGGCACCAGATGTCCATGAACGGCAAACGCGATGGCTTCACCCGTGAAGATTTTGCCAATTGCGCCCGCGTTGCCGGGCTGAAGCGGGGCAGGCATATGGCCATTCTGCAGGAAGTCCAGGAGGCCGCTTCAACCTGGGAGCGGTTGGCCACCGAAACCGGCATCGCCAAAGGCTTGCAAGACCGGATTTCCGCAAGTTTCCGCCTCGACATCATGCGCTGACGTTGCAGCGTGTCCCCAAGGGAAAGCGCCAGCCCGGTTTTTGCGATGATTCAGCTAAACTCGGCCTAGAAAACTCTATTAACCTCTTGTTATTCCTGTATTTTAATATCCGTCAACCATCCTGACATTTCTATTCATCCCCAGTTCAGCTAGCCCGCCTTATGAGAGCTGGTTGAAAGGCGGCAGGTTTGATGTTCAGAGGTCTGAAAGGTGTGGCGGTTGCACTGGCGATATTGCTTGTCGCCGATCCTGCCGTGGCACAGTTCAAGCCGGGAAACCGCTTGCCGGGTATTATCCTCAGGCGCAATTTGCCCCAGCCCATCCAGCCCGATTTTCCCCTGCTGATGCCCGTGACCCCCTCCCAGGCCGCGGCCATTGCCCAGTCCCAGGTTCCGGGCTCCCGGGTCGTGAAGGTGAAACTGAGAGGCGACGTCTATGCCGTCCGGCTGAGTACCGCTGGTAGTGTGATGGTTATTTTGGTAAGTGCCTTGGACGGCACGCTGCTCTAGCGGCCTGGCAACGCGGCACTTTGGATGGACTCACATGCGCATTCTCGTCGTTGAAGACGATCCCGACCTGAACCGGCAAATTGTCACCGCGCTTGGCGATGCGGGCTATGTGGTCGACAAGGCCATGGATGGCGAAGAAGGGCACTTTCTCGGCGAGACCGAACCCTATGATGCCGTCGTCCTCGATCTGGGCCTGCCCATTCTCGACGGCGTCAGCGTTCTGGAAAAATGGCGCAGGGCCGGCAAGAAGATGCCCGTGCTCATTCTCACCGCGCGCGACCGCTGGAGCGACAAGGTGGCGGGCTTTGATGCGGGCGCCGATGACTATGTGGTCAAACCCTTCCAGATGGAAGAAGTGCTGGCCCGCATGCGCGCCCTTCTGCGCCGCAGCGCCGGCCATGCCACCAGCGAACTGACCTGCGGTCCCATGGTGCTCGACACCAAGAGCGCGCGCGTCACCGTGAACGGCACGGCGATCAAGCTCACCTCGCTGGAATTCCGCCTGCTCTCCTATCTGATGCACCACGGCGGCAAGGTGGTCTCGCGCACCGAACTGGTCGAGCATCTCTACGACCAGGATTTCGACCGCGATTCAAATACCATTGAAGTATTCATCGGGCGTTTGCGCAAGAAGCTTGGCGTTGACGTGCTGCATACCATCCGCGGCATGGGCTACTGCGTGTCCGAGCCGGATAATGCAAACTAATTCACTTTCCTTCCGGCTGATCTTCACCTCCGCTGCCGTGGCCGTAGTCCTCCTCGTCAGCGCGGCCTTCCTGTTGGCCACCCTGTTCCAAGCGGCGATCGAGCGCAACTTCGACGCGCGCCTGCGCGCCGTGCTCGATAGCCTTCTCGCCAATGTGGAATTGCGCAGCGACGGCTCGCCCGGCATGTCCAACCAGATCGCCGATCCGCGCTTCACCCTGCCGCTGTCGGGCTGGTACTGGCAGGTCTCGCCGCCCAAGGACAAGGCCCTTGGCGAACTCGCCTCGGAATCATCGCTGGAAAAGCGCCTGCTTCCCGCCACCTCCGATCTGCAAAGCCGCGATGCGGGCGGCGTGGCCAGCTTTTACATCATGGACAGCGGCGGCAAGCAGCTCCGCGCCATCGAGCAGAAGTTCAAGCTCTTCGGCGGCCAGGATGAATTTTCCTTTCTCGTGGCCGGCAATTTTGACGAACTGAAAGAAGAGGTCTCGGCCTTCCGCCGCGCGCTTTACAGCGTGCTGGCGCTTCTGGGCTTTGGCCTGCTGGCCGCCATCATCCTGCAGGTGCGCGTGGCGCTGAAACCCATGCAGCGCATGCAGCAGGCCTTGAGCGCCATCCGCGCCGGCAAGGCCGAGCGCCTGGAAGGCGAGTTTCCCAGCGAAATGCAGCCCGTGGCCGAAGAGCTGAACCTGCTCATCCATGCCAACACGGAAGTCATCGACCGGGCCCGCACGCAGGTTGGCAATCTGGCCCATGCGCTTAAAACCCCGCTCAGCGTGCTCACCAATGAAGCCCAGGGCAACAAGACCGACTTCGGCCAGAAGGTGTCCGAGCAGACCCAGATCATGCGCGACCAAGTGAGCCTCTATCTCGATAGGGCGAGGCGCGCGGCAAGGGCGCAGACCCTTGGCTCGGCCACCGATGTTGAACCGGTGCTTTCAGCTCTTGGCCGCACCATCATGCGCATCAACCAGGACCGCGGCATCAGGATCGACGTGTCGGTGGAATCCGGACTGAAGTTCCGTGGCGAGGTCCAGGATCTGGAGGAGATGGCCGGCAACCTGATCGACAACGCGGCCAAATGGTCAAACAACGCGGTCAAGATCACCGCCGCCTCGATCATCGATTCCGCCGACGGCACGCGCAACTGGCTGATGATCGTCGTGGATGACGATGGCCCCGGCCTTCCCGCCGACAAGCGCGCCGAGGCAGTGAAGCGCGGCAAGCGCCTTGATGAATCCAAGCCCGGCTCGGGCCTTGGGCTCTCGATCGTCACCGAAACCGCCGGCATGTACAGCGGCAACGTGGTTCTGGGCGATGCCGATCTCGGCGGCTTGCGGGTCCAGCTCCGGCTTCCCGCAGTTGCGTGAACAGCCGGACAGCGGAACCTCCAGCATTCGTGAAGTCCACATAACGCCCGCTCACCGGAACTTGAAGAAACCCCAGACCCGGTGATGGCAACTTTATCCGGCTTGCGCTGGTCAGGCGCAAGCCATTGAACTCGGGCCGCAATTCACCTCCCGCAGTGTGATCAGCCTTGATTCGTATTGGCCCTGCATCTGCGTAATTTGGCGCTGCCGGAACGTAGTAAACGCGCTCCCGGCATTCAAATGAAACCATCTCAAAAAGGAGACTCACATGAGAAAATTGCTTTATACGACGGCTGCGCTTCTTGTGCTTGCAACACCATCCTTCGCTGACCAGAATACGGAAAACGAAACTAGGATGATGGAAATGCGCAAGTCATTCTTTCAAATGACCGATCAAATGATGAATGACCAGATGTCCATGCTCAAGATGCAGGAAACCATGCTCACCAACTATCAAAAGCTTCTGAAGCAAATGATGGAAAATGACATGGGCGAACATAACTGATCCTCACGCGAATCGGAGCCAGGTGAAGAACCTGGCTTCGGCCCGGCAACTGAATGATGCCCGCCGACCTGGAATGCCTAGCCTCTTGCGGGAGCGATAAGTTCTTCACCCTCGTGGCTGACCGTCATGTAGGCGACAATCGCCACGATGGCGCCGAGGAAGAGGGTGCTGGTGATGATCGTGCCAAAACCCAGCCCGCCATACTCCAAAGGCTGTGACAGCAAATCGCCAAAGGACGCGCCGAGCGGCCGGGTAAAGATATAGGCAAGCCAGAAGGCAAGGACGCCATCCATTTTCAGGACGTAATAGGCAAAGGCAATGATGCCGATGACCGCGCCAAACAGCACGCCCGTGGTCAGGTAGCCAAGTTCAAAATGCTCGGCGACGAGATCGCCCGCGGCGGTGCCCAGCGCAAAGGTGAAGAGGATTGCCAGCCAGTAGTAGGCTTCACGCTTAGTCGTGAAGATGCTGTGAATGGAGAGGGTTTTCTCCGACGCATACCAGGCGGCGAAGGTGGCAGCCAGGAGCACCGTGAAGGCTATCGTAGTTGTCGTCAGCGCCACGCCGAAATTATCGACGAGATTATCGGTTACCAGGGTGCCGACGATGCTGATGAGCACCACGGCCAGCCAATAGGCCCAGGGAACATATTTCTTTTGCGCAAATTGCAGGACAAGGGCCACCACGAGAATTCCGCCCATGATCAGCGACGTGGTCGTCAGGCCCAAGCCCATGTTCACCGCCAGGTAGTCGGCAGCGGTTTCGCCCATGGTGACGGCCATGAGCTTGATCAGCCAGAAATCCACCGTGACCTTTGGCACGCGGTTGAACCGGGGCGCAATCATCGGATTTGCCTGTTTTGACATCGTCTCGGTTCCTCCACGTTCAGGGACAGGGTGGTTGGGTTTACTTCTTGCCTGCAAGTTTCAGGGCATCGGTGAAGAAAGTATCAGCGCGCATGTCGTCGTCGGCGTTGCAGCGTTCGATTCCCTTGTCCTCGAGGTCCTTGGCCGCTTTCATGTCCGCATCGTTGAGCTTTGCGGTTTCCATGGTTTTGCGAAGTTCCTTCAGCATGTCTTCGCAAGGGGTCACCGCCGCATTGGCAAAAGAGGTAAGGGCGGCAACCGAGGTGGCGGCAGCAAGCGCGCCGGCAAGGATAAGCTTGTTCATGGGAAATACTCCAATTTGCCAGGGCGTCTGCCATTGGCTTTCGTGCCGGAGGTCTTGTGTCGGAATGATCTGCCTCCAGCAGGGCCGCTTCTACGCCCCGCCCCTTACACGGTCCTGTTCCGAACTATACTTATTTGTAATCCGGGAGCCCAAATTGAGTAAGGTGGGACGGTTACTCCCGTGCAAGTGAGTCACACTGCGGGGGCGGGATTCCTGTTCAGGCGTTTTTTCCATGACAGCTTTCAACTGGAGTTCTGCATGCGTCCGATTGCCTTTTTTGCCCTCCTGGCAACGACTGCCCTGCCATGGGGCCATGCCCTGGCTGCCGACGTTTCGCCTGACGAGGGGTGTTCCGGCTCGTGCCTGATCTATTCCGGAACCTTTGATTTGAAAGCGGATTGGCTGCGCTCAAGTGACAGTGCAATTGACAATTCATTCATTGTTGGACCATCTTCCGAGAGCGATTTCACGCTGAAGGCCACGGATTCTTTTTCAGTGATCGCCAACATCATCTCTGAGCCAGTTGAGGATGCGATCCCCGGCGACAATCAGATTTTCAGCGGCGGAGGCATCTATGTAGATGTGCTGCAAGCCCAAATCGACTTCGAAAACCTCAGCATCTGGGGCGGCAAAATCCATCCCCTGTTTGGCCGGGCCTGGGATGTGACACCTGGTATGCACGGAGCCGATCTGGCGGAAAATTATGACTTGACCGGACGGCTGGGCGCAGGCGCAAGCTACAGTTTCGAGGCAGCAGGACTTGCCAACCGGCTGCAAGCCAGCGTGTTCACCGTGGACCGGACCATCTTCAGCGAATCACTCTTCAC
>JBAVOA010000096.1:0-24059 GCA_049691635.1 Aestuariivirga sp.
AGGGATTGAGTACGGGTGCGGCGATGGGATGCTCACGCTCCATGGCAATCGCCGGAATGTTGTCGAGGCCATGGATGCGGCAGATCTCTTCCACCAGGTCGGTCTCGTTATGAACATCGGGCCGCCAGGAAGGCGGCGCACATTCCAGGCCCGCCGCCGTCTCTTTCACGCCAAAGCCCAAATCCAAAAGAATTCGTCTCTGCTCGGCAAGCGAAAGATCAAGTCCGCCGAGTGATTTTACCCGTGTTGCCCGCAAAGTGTAGGTCCGAAGCCTAAGCGGAGCTTTGCCAGCAATCACCAGATGCGAAGCCTGCCCGCCGCAGAGATCGAGGATCATCTGCGTGGCGATTTCCGCGCCCAATTGCGTGAAAGCAGGATCAATGCCGCGCTCGAAGCGGTAGCGCGCATCCGAAACCACGCCGAGCTTCCGCCCCGTTGCGGCGGTGCGCAGGGGATCGAAGTAGGCCGCTTCCATGAAGACATTTGTCGTGGTGTCCGAACAGCCCGAGGTTTCCCCGCCGATAATGCCCGCAATGCCTTCCGCCCCATGATCATCGGCAATGACGGTCATCGCCGGCGTCAGCGCATAGGTCTTGCCGTCAAGGGCTGCGACTTCCTCGCCATCTTTCGCCATGCGCGCCTGGATATTGCCCTTCACCTTGTCCGCATCAAAGACATGCAGCGGCCTGCCATAGGCAAAGGTGATGTAGTTGGTGATGTCAACGAGTGCGGAAATCGGCCTGAGCCCAATGGCTTTCAAACGCCGCTGCAGCCATTCGGGCGAGGGGCCATTCTTCACACCCTTGATGTAGCGACCGATGAACAGCGGGCAGGGTGCGGTATCTTCAAAATCCAGCGACACTTTGATGGGCGACTCGAATGATCCGGCTACGGGCTTTGCCATAAGCGGCTTGAGCTTGCCCAGTCCCTTCGCCGCGAGATCGCGCGCAATACCGTAGATGCCCAGCGCATCGGGCCGGTTCGGCGTTACCTTTACATAGATCATCGGGTCATCAAGGCCCAAGGCCTTCATCGCCAGCGTGCCAACCGGCCAGTCGCCCATAAGCTCGATAATGCCGTCATGCTCCTGGCTGATCAACAGCTCGCGCTCGGAACACAGCATGCCCTGGCTTTCCTGCCCGCGGATCATGCCCTTTTCCAGTGCTTCGCCACTGACCGGAATGATCGCACCCGGAAGCGCAATGATCCCCTTCATGCCGGTCCGCGCATTCGGCGCGCCGCACACCACCTGAATGATGCCGGTGTCGGTTTCCACCTTGCACAGCCGGAGCTTGTCCGCATTAGGATGCTTCACGGCCTCAATAACATAGGCCACCTTGAAGGGAGCTAATTGCTTCGTCCTATCGGCAACCTCTTCAACCTCAAGCCCAACGCCGATCAGGCCATCGACAATCTGCTCTAGAGTTGCAGAGGTATCGAGATAATCCTTCAACCAGGAGAGCGTGAATTTCATGGAGCGACCTCGCCATGATAGGAAGGTTCACTATGATTCAGGTAGTCTGAGTAATGCTTTCGAAACCAATCCTCAAAGACTGCAACGTGTTCCGAGTTTGATTTGGCGATGGCAAGAAATCTAGTGTAAGCCCGCAATACCATTATTACAGCATCTTCCTGACTGAAGTCTTGCGTAGCTTTGAAATGATGGTTGTCACTTTGGTCGTGTTTGAGCCAGTTGCGCTTTTCGTTAAACATGGAAACAATTTTCTGAGGCGTCACGCTGTGTTTTTGTGAACCAACTTTTTGAGCTGTACAGAATAAATCGTTTTCTTCTGTTGGCTTTGGCAACACATCTTCTGCTGCTCCGGCAAGAGTAATCGCGCATGCCCAATTTCCTAGGAGCAAGTTCGCAATTGCGCCTTCCATTTGTTGCTGTGCGGCCTCAACTTTGTTCATGGTGCGGGTGATGTCTGTCCTTAAGCAATTTTCTGCAAGAACCTTCATGACAGGCCTCCCGGCAAGGTCGGCACATTCAAGGCCTTGAAACCGTAATGCCTCAGCCAGCGCAGGTCGGCCTCGAAGAAGGCGCGCAGGTCGGGGATGCCGTATTTCAGCATGGCGATGCGGTCGAGCCCCATGCCGAAGGCATAGCCCTGGTATTTCTCCGGATCGAGGCCGCCGGCCTTGATCACATTGGGATGCACCATGCCGCTGCCGAGGATTTCCAGCCACGAGGAACCCTGGCCGATTTTCACCTGGCCGCCCTCCCACGAGCAGTTGATATCAACCTCCATGGAGGGTTCCGTGAACGGAAAATGCGAGGCGCGGAAGCGCATCTTCACATCGTCGACCTCAAAGAAGCTCTTGCAGAATTCCGCCAGGATCCATTTCAGGTGGCCCATGTGGGTGGTCTCGTCGATGACCAGGCCTTCGATCTGGTTGAACATCGGCGTGTGCGTCATGTCGCTGTCGCAGCGGAAGGTGCGGCCGGGAGCGATGATGCGGATGGGCGGCTTTGACGATAGCATGGTTCGGATCTGCACCGGGCTTGTGTGGGTGCGCAGAACCATGCGGCTGCCATCGGGTTTTTCGTTGAAATAGAATGTGTCGTGTTCCTGGCGCGCCGGATGTTCCGGCGGAATGTTCAGCGCCGTGAAGTTATGGAAATCATCCTCGATGTGCGGGCCTTCCGCCACGGCAAAACCGAGATCGCCGAAAATCTGCACCACTTCTTCCCAGACCTGGGAGACCGGATGAACCGTGCCGCGCGGCAGCATCCGGGAAGGCAAAGTCACATCGATCTTTTCGGAAGCAAGGCGCTGCTCAAGCAGGGCTTCCTGCAGCACGGCCTTGCGCGCCGCAATCGCTTCCGTCACCTTGTCCTTCAGCACATTGAGCGCGGCGCCCGCCTCTTTCCGCTGCTCGGGCGACATGGCGCCAAGCGCTTTCATCTGCTCGGAGATGGAGCCCTTCTTGCCAAGGGTTGCCACGCGGATGGCTTCAAGGGCCGCTTCATCCGAAGCCGCCGCTACCTGGTGCAGGATATCCTGTTCGAGACTCATGGGAATTTTGGTCCTTGAAACGAATTGGCCGGACCCCGGTTGCTTAACGCAACCAACCGGCCCGGCCAAGGAATTCTAAATGAGTGAGCGTCTACTTATTGAGCAGCCTTGGCCTTCTCAACCAGCGCGGCAAAACCAGCGGGATCATGGATCGCAAGATCGGATAGAACCTTGCGGTCAACTTCGATGCCGGCCTTGTCGAGCCCGTAAATAAATCGGCCATAGGTGAGGCCAAGCTCGCGGGTGGCCGCATTGATGCGCTGAATCCACAAGGCGCGGAAATTGCGCTTCTTGGTGCGGCGGTCACGGTAGGCATATTGCCCGGCCTTTTCCACCGCCTGCACGGCAACGCGGAAAACATTCTTGCGGCGGCTGAAATAACCCTTCGCTTGGGCGATGACTTTCTTGTGGGACTTGCGGGCGACAGTGCCGCCTTTTGAACGTGGCATGTGAGCTCTCCTTAACGGGCGTAGGGCATGTGGATTCTGACCAGGCCCGTATCACCGGGGGACAAAATCATCGTGCCGCGCTGGTTGCGGATTTGCTTGTTGGTGCGCTTGATCATGCCGTGGCGCTTGCCAGCGCCGGCGGCACGAACCTTGCCCGAAGCGGTCATCTTGAAGCGCTTCTTGGCAGAGGATTTCGTTTTCATCTTGGGCATTTGGCTTAAGTCCTTTCAAAGCGATAAGAAGCCGCCATGGCATGCCCTTTACATGGCCAGGCGGCTTAATAGGGGGCTGTTAAGCAGATATTCCCGGAGGATGCAATATCTGCAGATTTACGGCCCGGCGCTATTTGTGAATGTGGGCGTCGCCCCGGGCAATCATCAGGTGATGGGTCTGATGATGCATACCCTCCGCCATAACCCCGATAAAACCCAGTCCGGCGAGCCTTTCGGTATCTGCGGCAGGTGCCGCAACCGTCAAAATGGCTCCGGATTCCGTTTCAGTTCCGGTAAATACCCAGTCTCCGACGCCATTCATGGTAGCTGCATGGGCCATAATCATCCGCTGGACCGCTTCTTTAACCGGACCCTCGCCCGAAACAATAAACTTCATCCCATCCGGCGTTGGCTCGCTCTTAACTTGTGCACGTAGAGTAACATTGTCCATGTCTATCAAATGCTGGCGCAGCCCCTCAATATTTACTTTGTTCCAGTCTGTGGTCGGATCGGCCTCCAGAATCCCGACGATTTCCTGAATGGCGGCAAAAGCCGACTGGCCGGATTGCGACGGCATCTGATGGGCCTGGGCATGGGCCGGACCGGAGACCAGCAGGGTCAGAACCAGAATTGCGGGAAACATGGGTAATTGCTTTTTCATGACAAACATCTTGCCATAAATGTGAACAGGCAAATATGATATCTATCATGTTTGCTGAAATAGAGCGCCATCTACAAGATATCCCGGCGAAGGAACTTCACTTCGGGTCAGGCCAATATCTTTTTCATCTCGGCGATCCCGTCAGGGCTGTTCACCTCGTTCAAGAGGGCATGATCCATCTGGCGCGGAATCAAATGGACGGATCTTCAGTCATTCTCCAGAGAGCTGGACCGCGCTCAATTCTGGCCGAGGCTTCGTTATATTCAGACAAATATCATTGCGATGCCACGGCGATATCTCCCACGCGCACGCGCGCTTTCACCAAGGTTGAATTGCAGTCGCTCCTTAAGAGGAGCCCAGAGTTTGGAAACATATGGGCAAGCCACCTCGCAAGAGAACTTCAAAGAACCCGGATGCAGGCGGAGATACTTGCCTTGAAAACGGTCGCCGAGCGGCTTGATGCCTGGATTGCGTGGAGTGACGCTGATTTTCCGCGCAAAGGCGAATGGAAAACCATTGCCAATCAAATAGGGGTAAGCCCCGAAGCGCTTTATCGCGAAATTGCTAATCGCCGATCGCCTGCATAGACGCTGAAATCGCCATATATAATTTGAGCTGACAAAGCGGTGACTGGCTCTGTCAGCTCCCAGCAAGGCGTCATTTCGGCGCGATAATCATCACAATCTGGCGGCCCTCGAAGCGCGCGTCCGATTCAACCTTGGCGATCTCGGCCGTATCGGCCTTCACCCGGTTCAAAAGCCTGTGGCCAAGCTCCTGGTGGGCCATTTCGCGGCCCCTGAAGCGCAGGGTAACCTTCACCTTGTCGCCCTCTTCGAAGAAGCGCTTGATGGCCTTCATCTTGACCTCATAATCGTGGTCGTCGATCATCGGGCGCATCTTGATCTCCTTGATCTCAATGACCTTTTGCTTCTTGCGGGCCTCGGCGGCCTTCTTCTGTTCCTGGAATTTGTACTTGCCGTAATCGAGGATTTTGGCAACCGGGGGAACCGCGTCCGGCGAGATTTCGACCAGATCGAGGTTGGCTTCCTCGGCCATTGCCAGGGCTTGACGGGTTGGCACGACTCCAACATTCTGTCCGTCGGCTCCGATGAGGCGCACTTCGCGCGCATCAATACGGTGGTTAATCTTGTTACCTTCTTCTTTTTGCGGGGGGGCGGCACCGCGTACAACCGTTGGCCTCCGTGGGGGTATGCTCAAGTGTTCTGCTTCTCCTTGTTATGGCCGTATCGAATCCGAGACTGACCGTTTAAGAACCTCGCTATAGACCTTGAAGCGGGGCCGCCGTCAAGGAGGGCTGAATGGATTGGGTAATTTAGATGGCTGGTGTGGATTTTGAGCAAGGGCCGGACTGGGCAAAGCTGGCCTTCCTCCAGGATGGCCCTGCCGATGACATGGGCCGCTGCGGCTTCTTCTGGCTGGGGGGCTTCATGTCCGACATGCTGGGAACCAAGGCGGAAGCGCTGGCGGCCCTTGCCCGTGAAACGCGGCGGCCTGGCCTTCGCTTTGACTACTCGGGCCATGGCCAGTCGGCCGGCCTGTTTGTCGATGGCACGATTTCAGCCTGGCTTGAACAGGCCATCCACATGTTCATCGTCAAGACCCAGTCAAGGCGCATTGTTGTGGGCTCCAGCATGGGCGGCTGGCTGGCGCTGCTCCTGGCCAAGGTATTGCTGCGCGACGATCCCGCTGCCGCACGGCGCATCGCCGGACTGGTGCTGATCGCCCCCGCCGCCGACATGACCAGCGATTTGATATGGGATGCCCTGCCGGCCGACGCCCGCATGGAGCTGGAAGACCGTGGCGTTTACATGCGTCCCTCCGACTATGGCGAGCCCATACCGATCACCCTGAAACTCTTGCAGGATGGCACACGGCACCAGGTGCTGAAGGCCGGACTTTCGCTGCCTTTTCCCGTGCGCATCGTGCAGGGAGCAAGCGATCCAGATGTGCCTCCTTCCCACGCGCTGAGGGTTTTTGAAGCGCTCTCGGGTCCGGATGTCACATTGACGCTGATCAAGGGAGGCGACCATCGCCTGTCAACCCCGGGGCAATTGACCATCATCCGTGAAACCGCCCTGCAGCTGGCCGAAAGGGCTGACGGGATCAACCCGTGAGCGTGGCCTTGAGCGCGCGCAGGCCCTCGCGGTAGGTGTGATAGAGCAGCTTGTAGCCCAGTTCGGTCTTTATCCTTTCATTGGAAACCCGCTTGGAGTCCGCGTAAAAACTTTTCGCCATGGGCGAGAGATTTGCCTGCTCAAAAGGAATCTCCGGCGGCAACGGCAGGCCCAGGAGATTTGCGGCAAACTCCACCACCTCCTGCGGCGGGCAGGGCTCATCATCACAGACATTGTAGGCCCGGCCCGGATGTGGCTTTGCGATGGAGGCAACAAGCACCCCGGCAATGTCCTCCACATGAATGCGGCTGAAAATCTGTCCCGCCTTGATAATCCGTCTGGCGGAGCCATTGAGGACGCTGAGCAGCTGATTCCGTCCCGGACCATAGATGCCCGCCAGCCGGAATAGATGCGTAGGCAGGCCATGGTCACTGTGAAGTTTCAGCCAACCCTGTTCTGCTTCCAGGCGCCGCTGGCCGCGCGTGGTATTGGGATCAAGCGGACTGTCTTCATCAACCCAGTCACCACTCCGGTCGCCATAGACGCCGGTCGTTGACAGATAGCCAACCCACAGAAGCTTTCCTGAAAGGCTTTGCAGTTGCTCCTGAAAGACACTCAGGACCGGATCGCCCGCGTCATCTGGTGGAGCGGAAATCAGAAGATGTGTCACATCTGGCGCTATCTGCAATGTGCCGTCAAATGGCAAACCATGAAACCCCTGTTTCTCAATCCTGGCAATGCCCTCGGTGCTGCGGCTCGTTGCCGATATTTTCCAAAGCTTGCTGTCCATCCGCGCCGCAAGGGCCTGCGCGGAAAATCCAAAGCCAAAACACAGCAGATGATTCATGGTGAACTCCATTCGGCTTTCACCGCCAGATCAGGCTCAGTATTTTCATGCACGTTGCGCAGGTCTTCAAAATCTTCAGCGGCGGTGAGTTGGGCCAGCGCCCACACCGCCATGGCCCGGACCAATGGCGAGTCATCGCGTAAGAGTTTTTTCGCCGATAGAATAAGGTTGCTGTCCCCACTGTTGCCAATCGCAATCAGGACATTTCGCACAAAGCGCTCCCGGCCAACCCGCTTGACCGGCGAACCTGAAAATAGTTTGCGGAATGCCGCATCATCCAAATCCGCTAGGTCGCCAAGGCTTGGCGAGACCAAGTCTTCACGCGCCCGCAATTTCGCTTCGCTCGCGACATCTGCAAACTTGTTCCAGGGACATACGGCCAAACAGTCGTCGCAGCCATAAATGCGGTTCCCCATGGGCTTGCGGAATTCCCGGTCAATATGCCCCCTGTGCTCGATGGTCAGATAGGAAATGCAGCGCCGCGCATCCAGTTGATAGGGCGCTGGAAAAGCCTGTGTCGGACAGATGTCCAGGCAGGCCCGGCAACTGCCGCAGTGGTCAACCTCGACCGCATCCCCGGCGAGCGCCTTGTTGGTCAGGATCGTGCCAATGAAGAACCAGGAGCCCAGCTCGCGCGACACAAGGTTTGTATGCTTGCCCTGCCAGCCCATGCCTGCCGCCTGCGCCAGGGGTTTTTCCATGAGCGGGGCGGTATCCACAAAAACCTTGACCTCGGCCCTGGCCTGCTTGGCAAACCATGCGGCGATGTTCTTGAGCTTGCCCTTGATCACCTCGTGGTAGTCCCGGTTCAGGGCATAGGTTGAAATAACCCCCTGAGAGGTAGCTTTCAGCCTTTCCAGAGCATCGAGCCCCTGTCCGTAGCTCATCGCCAGCATGATGGCCGACCGCGCCCCCGGCCACAGCACATGAGGATCGCTGCGGCGATCTGCTGTCGTGGCCAGCCAGTCCATGTCGCCGTGATAGTCATGGGCCACGAAGCTGCGCAGTCTTTCCGCCAATGCCGGATTGGAAATTTCGGAAGCGATCCTGATTCCGCTGAAACCTTCCCGTGCGGCAAGGCCGCGAAGCCGGTCAGAAATCGAGGTCTGCATAGGCTGCCAGGGGCGGCATTCCGCGCAGTGTGTCGCTGAGCAGCGGCCTGAATGCAGGACGTGACTTGATCCGCTGGTACCATAGCTTGGCCACCGGAAAATCCGTCCACGGAATATCGCCGAGATAGTCAATGACGGAAAGATGCGCTGCCGCCGAAAGATCGGCGGTGGAAAGATCCTCACCCGCCAGCCAGGAGCGATGATCCGCCAAAGTCCCGATGTAGTCGAGATGGTCGCGGAGCCGTGACAGCCCGTAGCGCACCCGCGCCATGTCAGGAGCACCGCCGCCCGTTTCGCGCGTCATGAAACGGCGGATGATTTTTTCCGTTATGATCGGCTCGGAAACCTCCGCATAGAACTTGGTGTCAAACCAGCCCGTGAGCCGCCGTACCTCGGCGCGGGCACTTGCCGAGCCTGGAATCAGCCGCACCTTTTCAGCCCGCGTTTCTTCGAGATATTCGGTGATGGCTTCGATGCCGCTGACGGCAGCGCCGCCATCTTCGATAAAGACCGGAACGATACCCGCCGGATTAAGATTGAAAAGCGTCTCGCTTGGCGTCCACGGACGCTCCTCCACCAGTTCAAAGGCCACGCCGTATTCTGCCAGCGCCAGACGCGTCCTGCGGCTGAAAGGATCAAGTGGAAAGTGGAGCAATTGGGGCATGAAAGGATGAAACCACCGAAGGAAAATGAGTGTCGTTGCTGCATTTAGCCTAACCCTATAAGACCCATTTGTCTAACCGCAAGCGATTCGCGTTTTGCTGTTTTCAGGGTTTGCCGGAATGTCACTTGAGCAGATTATTGTCCTCGCCTTCATCCAGGGAACCACGGAATACCTGCCCATTTCATCCTCCGGCCATTTGATCCTTGTTCCCGCCCTGACCGGCTGGCCCGATCAGGGCGTGGTGACCGACATGGTCACCAATCTCGGCACCCTCGCTGCCACGATCATCTATTTCTGGCGTGATGTCGTGGCCATGTTCTGGGGTGCGCTCGATCTTCTCAGGCGCCGGACGTCGCACAATGCCGAACTTGCCCTCCATGTGCTTATCGGCACCATTCCCATCATCGTTGTTGGCCTGCTGTTGAAGATCACCCATCTCGACGAACATATTCGCAGCGCCACCCTGGTCGCCATCAACGCCATTGTGTTTGGCCTCCTGCTCTACGCGGCCGATACCTATGGCCTGCTGCGCCGCACGGTCCTTGACCTGAACTGGAAATCATCGCTCATCATCGGCGTTGCCCAAGCCCTGTCCTTAAGTCCCGGAACAAGCCGTTCGGGCATCACCATGACCGCCGCCCGTGGCCTTGGCTTCACCCGCCCCGAGGCCGCCCGTTTTTCGTTTCTGCTGTCCATTCCGGCAAATGGCGCCGCTTCGATCCTGGTGATCGGCGATGCCTTGCAAAGCGGCCAGTCGATTTCAGGCGCGGTGATCGTCACCGGTATCCTCACCTTCTTCATAGCCCTTGGCACGATCACCGTGCTCATGCGCATGATAAGGACCATGACGTTCCTGCCCTTCGTGATCTACCGGGTAATCTTGGGTGGCGCCCTGTTGGGCCTGATCTACTCGGGAATCCCCTTGGGCACCGTGAACTGACCGGCCTTGCGGTAGCGGTAGATATAACTTGGCACGATGCCCTGAATGCTCTGGCCGCTGATGCCAAGGCTCGCGAGATCACGGCCTTCGCGCGTGGCTGCTTCACTCACCACATTGTCGGTTTTCAGTAATTCAACCTGATCGGCGGTGAGGGGCGCATAGGGCAGGATGCCCATGAGGCTTCCCATGATCTTGGCGATGGGCCAGGGAACGGGAACCAGAAGGCGCTTGCGCCCGATTGTCTCAAGGGTGAATTCCATAAGCTGTTTGAAAGTGAAGACTTCCGGCCCGCCAAGTTCATAGGTCTTGCCCGTGGCTTCACCGGCATCAACCAGAACAGCAATGGCCTCAGCGAGATCTCCCACGAAGAGCGGGGTGAATTTTGTCAGGCCGCCGCCGATAAGTGGCAAGGCTGGGGCCAGCCGGCTTAGGCCCGCAAACTGGTTAAAGAAATTGTCTTCAGGGCCGAATACAATCGAGGGCCGTAAAGTTATGGCACCGGGAAACGCCGCTTTGGCCTTGGCTTCGCCAGCGGCCTTGCTACGCGCATATTCACTGCTTGAATCAGCGTTTGCACCAAGCGCCGACATCTGGATGAACACCCTGGCCTTGGCCGCTTTCGCCGCCTGGGCCGAAGCCTCCGCACCGAAAACATGGACGGTGTCAAAACTCTGCGATCCGGCACTCACCAGAACACCGGTCAAATTGATCACGGCATATGCAGCGTCACAGGCTGCAGCCAGCGATGCCGGAAAACGCACGTTGGCTTGCACGGGCATGATCTGCCCGGGTGTGCCCAGTGGCTGTACATGGCCAGCAAGATCGGGCCTGCGGCAGGCCACACGGATGCGGTAGCCGCGCTTGGCCAAGGCCCGCACGAGGTGGCGGCCAATAAAGCCGGAGCCGCCGATAATCGTTACAATTTTCTCTGAAGCAGGTGAGTTCACGAGGCTTGTTCCGCTGTTTTGAAGGTTCGCGCTGCTTTTAGCCCCGCCCGGCCTCATTTGCAAAGAGCCTCGCATTGACATTGTGGCGCGGCTCGCTTTAAGAGACGCCCCATTGCCCTGATGGCGGAATTGGTAGACGCACTAGTTTCAGGTACTAGCGATGAAAGTCGTGGAGGTTCGAGTCCTCTTCAGGGCACCAATCTGTTGGAGCAGGTGAATAATGGCCATAAAGCTTTACAAGGGTGACCTGCCCGCCGGAGTGGACTTTGGGACATCCGTTGCCATTGATACGGAAACCCTCGGCCTCCTTCCGCGCCGTGACAAGCTTTGCCTCATCCAGCTTTCTTCCGGCGACGGCAATGCCCATCTCGTGCAGATGGACCGGGGAAGCTATAACGCGCCCAACCTCAAGGCTCTGCTCGCAGACTCGAAAGTGACCAAAATTTTCCACTTCGCCCGCTTTGATGTAGCGGTCCTCAAGCAATACCTCCAGATCGACACATTCCCGCTCTACTGCACCAAACTGGCCTCAAGACTGACCCGTACCTACACGGACCGACACGGCCTCAAGGATCTGGTGAAGGAATTGCTCGGCATTGAATTGAACAAGCAGCAGCAAAGCTCTGACTGGGGGGCCTATGTACTGAGCGATGCGCAGAAGCAATACGCGGCCCAGGACGTGCTTTACCTCCACGAGTTGAAAGCCCGCCTCGACCAGATGCTGGAGCGCGAGGGCCGCACAGCGCTTGCCAAGGCGTGTTTCGATTTTGTACCCACGCGGGCTTCGCTCGACTTGGCTGGGTGGACCGAAGAAGATGTCTTCGCACACTGAAGTCCAGGCCGACGACACCGACAGGTTGTTGCAGGCGGCGGCCCGGCGTGCCCGTCTGGCTCCGGTCATGAGTTGGATGGCCATTGCCTTAGGGATGGGGCTGGTTGTCATGTTCTTGGTTCAGGCCGGCCTTTTTTCAATCCTGATTCCCAAGCCCAAACCTCCGCCCCTGACCGTTGAAATGCCTCAACAGATCAGTGGCGCATTTGCCCGCATCGCTGGCTTTGACCGGGAAAATCAGCCCTATGAAGTCAACGCCAAAAAAGGCTATCAGGACAGGGAAACGGCCGAACTTGTTCACATGGAAGATCTGACCGGAACATTTCGCAGGAAATCGGGCCAGTCCTTTCTTCTGTCGTCGAATACCGGGCTGTATAATTCTAAGGCAAAAGAGCTGGATATGGAAGGCAACGTAAGGATCATCGAGAAAGGCCGTTTTACCGCTAGCATGGCGAAGGCTCATGTTGAGATGGAGAAGAAGGATCTGGTATCCAATGTGCCCGTGGTCGTTGAAACGAGCACAGGAACAATCAAGGCCAACGGCTTGCAAATCAGCAATAATGGCAACAACATTAAATTCCTCAACGGTGTAAAAGCCCGTTTCAATCAGACAGAAAAAAAGGGAGACACTACCCCATGATCCGGAAGCTAATGGTTTCAGCCTTCGCTCTTGCCCTCATGGCCATACCGCTGCGTGCTGCTGAGAAAGTACCTCAGCCGGTTGAAGTGGAAGCCAATGAAATGGAAATCATTGATGCCGACAAGCAGGCCGTTTTCCGGGGCCAGGTTGATGCCGTGCGCGGCGATCAACATATCCGGAGTGATGTCATGACGGTGTTTTACGCCGATGCAAAACAGGCTGACGGTACCAGCAAGTCGGAGGTGAGCAAGCTTGATGCCACCGGCAATGTAACCGTCACCACTCCCAAACAGGTGATCACCGGCGATTGGGCAAAAATGGATGTGACGGCCAATACTTTGGTTGTTGGAGGCAAAGTCAAAGTTGTAGAGGGCAAAACCACGCTTCAGGGTGAAAGACTCAATGTTGACCTCAACACGAACCGGACCCTCATGGTAGGCGGCGGGAAAGTGCGGGCAAAGGCCAGTTTTGTTCCGAAATAATGAGCTTCATTCTATATTAACACAAATAGGCGGTAATCAGGTGGCGCAGAACGGTGAAGTTGGACGTATTCCGCGTCCGGGAATGGCGGCAAATGCGCCGTTACGGACAAGGAATCAGCACTCCATGGGCCAGTCGCCCGCTGGAGAAGGGAAGTTCAAGGGCCAGCCTGCGCGCGAAGGGATTGTCGCCCATTTGCTCTCCAAGAGCTATAAGCGCCGTCCGGTCGTGCGCGGTGTGTCCCTCACTGTAAGGCGTGGTGAAGCCGTAGGTCTCCTCGGACCCAATGGCGCCGGCAAAACGACGGTTTTCTATATGATTACCGGACTGATTGCCGCCGACCAGGGCACGATCAGTCTTGACGGGGCAGACATAACCCATCTGCCGATGTACCAGCGCGCTAGGCTGGGGATCGGCTATCTGCCCCAGGAAAGTTCGATCTTCCGCGGACTCACGGTTGAAGATAATATTCGCGCTGTACTTGAGCTCGTCGAGCCCGAGAAATCCAGTCGCGAGCGTGTGTTGCGTGAGTTGCTAGATGAGTTCTCGATCACCCATATCCGGCATTCGCCGGCTGTTGCACTCTCTGGCGGAGAGCGTCGCCGCGTGGAAATCGCCCGCGCCCTTGCCGCCAAGCCCAAGTTCATGCTCCTCGACGAGCCCTTCGCAGGAATTGACCCGATTGCGATCGGTGATATTCGCCACATGGTGCGACAGCTCACCGCTCGGGGAATCGGGGTGCTTATTACGGATCACAACGTTCGAGAAACCCTCGAACTCATCGACCGGGCCCTCATCATCCATGAGGGCAAAGTCCTGACCGAAGGCACGCCCAATGAGATTGTTAACAATCCCGACGTGCGCCGCTACTATCTCGGCGAAGAATTTTCGCTGTAGGGCTGGTGACCACCCATGGCATTGATACAGCGCATGGACTTGCGGCAGGGCCAGTCACTGGTCATGACCCCGCAGTTGCAGCAGGCCATCAAGTTGCTGCAGATGTCCAATCTGGAATTGCAGGCCTATGTCGAAGGTGAACTCGAACGCAATCCTTTGCTTGAACGCGATGAGCGCAACGATGCCCAGAAGCCGGAAGAACGCGAAGCTGACAGCGATACGGTCGCCGCGCTAAGCTCAAGCGCCTCCCAGGAAGACAAGCTGCGCACCCTCGATACGGACCTTGAAAATGTCTACACCCATGAGGCCCGCGCCGATGCGAGCAATCGCGAAAGCCAGGCGCCCGTCGAATCCGGCTGGGCCTCGCTTCGTCCCGCCGGGGGGATTTCCCTCGACAGTGACGAGTATGATTTTAGCGCCACGCTCACCCGGACGCAAACCCTGGCCGAGCACCTCACCGACCAGCTGAATCTCAATGTGCTGGATCCCACCGATCGCATCATCGGCCAGAATCTCATCGGCATGGTGAATGAAGCGGGCTATCTTACCGGAGATATTTCTGACATCGCAGATTATCTCGGAACGACGCGGGAGCATGTGGCGCGCGTCCTTGAGACGCTGAAGACGTTTGATCCCATCGGCGTCTTTGCCGCTGACCTGCAGGAATGCCTCGGCATTCAGCTCCGCGAGCGCAACCGTCTCGATCCGGCCATGGCAACCCTGATCGCAAATCTCAGTCTTGTCGCCAAACGGGATTTCCCCGCGCTGAAAGCGCTCTGCAAGGTCGACCTTGAAGACATCAAGGAAATGATTGCCGAGCTCAAGGATCTCAATCCCAAGCCAGGCCATGCCTTTGGTTCCGAACCGGTCCAGCCCATTGTGCCCGACGTCTTCGTGCGCGCCGCCCAGGATGGCTCTTGGCTGGTGGAACTCAACAATGACACCTTGCCAAGGGTCTTGTTCAGCAATCAATACCTGAGCAAGGTTTCACGCACCGCGTCGCGCGAGGAAGACAAGAACTATCTCAACGAATGTCAGGCCAACGCCACCTGGCTGATCAAGAGCCTGGACCAGCGGGCAAAAACAATTCTGAAAGTGGCACGCGAAATCGTGCGCCAGCAGGATGCGTTTCTGGTTCTGGGGGTCCAGCACCTGCGCCCCATCAATCTCAAGACTGTGGCTGAGGCTATTGAGATGCATGAGTCGACGGTCAGCCGCGTCACCTCGAACAAGTATATGGCAACTCCGCGCGGTACATATGAGTTGAAATATTTCTTTACCACCGCCATCGCCTCTTCAACTGCGGGCGGTGACAGTCACTCCGCCGAATCTGTCCGCCAGCGCATCAAGGAGATGATCGCGGGCGAGGCCCCGAAGAGCATCTTGTCCGATGATACAATTGTTGAAAATCTCAAGCGCGAGGGCATTGAAATCGCCCGCCGGACCATCGCTAAGTACAGGGAATCGTTGAACATTCCATCTTCAATTCAGCGCCGCAGAATGACCCGATCAGAAAACCGATAAGCAATTGACTTCGGCGTATTGCGCGGCTAGTTTCCGCCGCGTTTTGAGGGTCGTGCCTGGTGTTGTGATCTGTAACAAGACCGGCCTTAATTTCCACAAGGAACATTTTCAAAATTAGTTGACGTTAGCATTTCGCGCGCCCATGTCTTATAATAAGAGGTGGCGGAGAAGGATTTTCGCAGCCATGCAGATCAAGATCACCGGCAAGAACCTCGATATCGGTGAGGCGCTCAGGACCCATGTAGACGACCGTCTGCAACAGTTCCGCCAGAAATATTTTGAAGGCACCGTGCATGCGCACGTAACCATCGAAAAGCAGCGCTCCAGTTTTCAGACAGACTGCAGCTTGCACTTGGCGACAGGCCTTGTTTTGCAATCGCACGGCAAGGCCGCAGAAGCGTTTCCAAGTTTTGACGCCGCAGCCCAGCACCTTGAAAAGCAGTTGAAGCGCTACAAGCAGCGCTTGAAAGACCATCACAAGGACCGCCGCGAGCCGGTGCGCCAGTCACAGGCCGCGAGCTATGTGATCAGGGCCGGCGATGAGGAGGGCGAGGAACCCTCAGGTCTCAATCCGGTGGTCATTGCCGAATCATCCACCAGCGTGCCGGAGCTCTCCGTCGGGGAAGCTGTCATGCAGCTTGAAATTTCCAGCGTCCAGTTTGTGCTCTTCAGAAACAGCAAGGGAGGCCAGACCAATGTTGTTTACCGGCGCAGCGATGGCAATATCGGCTGGGTTGATCCTAGGCCCGTCGCCTAAATGGAAATGCAGACATGACAGATCTCGCTGATATCATCGATGCCCGCGCCGTATTGCCAAGCGTGAAGGCGCAAGGCAAGAAACAGCTGCTCGCCGAACTCTCCCAGGCCATAGCAAAATTTGTGGCCGTCGATCACCGGATTATTTTTGAAACGCTGCTCACCCGTGAAAAGCTGGGTTCCACCGGGATTGGCCAAGGCATAGCGATTCCCCATGGCAAGCTTGCGTCCATCAATCGCGTCTATGGCCTCTTTGCACGGCTGAGCACGCCAATTGCCTATGATTCCCTTGATGGCCAGCCCGTAGATCTGGTTTTTGTGCTGCTGGCTCCCGACCATGCCGGTGCCGACCACCTCAAGGCGCTGGCCCGCATTTCAAGGCTGCTGCGCGAGAACGACACCATCGCCAAGCTGCGCGGCACCGACACGGCCGAAGGGCTCTACGCGATATTGACTGAGCCCTCGGCGACGGCCTCTGCGGCATAAACCCAGAGTGTCCCTTTAAAAGAAAATGGCCGTGTAAAACACGGCCATGGTTGTCTGCGGAAAAGAAGCCTGAAAAATCAGTGCAGGCTGATGGCCACCAGTTCATGTTCCACCGCGCTGTCGGCGGCCGCTTCGCGGGTTCCCGAAATCGAAATCGGCGACCCATTGGCATTGAACAGGCAAAACAGCTTGGCATCTGGTTTCACCCGCGCCTGCGGCCCAACCAAGCGAATCACGTCGCGCCCTTCGATTTCCCGGATATAGGACAACGCACCGTTGCCGAGCTGCGCGAGCTCTTCCGGGCTCAGCTCAAAGGCTTCCTTGTCATTGCTGGTGTTCATGGTCCTACTCCTTGATCTCGATACTACGGATAACACGACTTGGTTCCGGTCTCCTTAAGTTAATAATTAAAAGTCCGTTTACAAGGGTGGCATTGATCACATCCATGCCATCGGCCAGCACAAAAGCCCGTTGAAACTGCCGCCCGGCAATGCCCCGGTGCAGGTAGTCGCGGGCCTCGTCGTCGCGGAGGCGGCCCCGGATATTCAGCTGGTTGTCCTCGATGGTGATCTCCAGGTCCTGGCGCCGGAAGCCCGCAACCGCGAGCGTGATGCACAAGACCTCGTTTCCACCCTCGGCCTGCGGCAGTCTCTCGATATTGTAGGGCGGATAGCCCTCGCCGGAGGTTTTGAGGGCTCGGTCGAGGAGGCGTTCTAGATCGTCAAACCCCAGCAACAGGGGCGAGGAAAACATTGATATCCGGCCCATGGTACCTGCGCCCTTGTAAAAGCGGCCTCATTTCACGGCCCATCTGGCACCGCGCCCTGATTGCTAATATGAGAGGGCGTGGGTTTTCTTTCAAGGGATGGTCATGGCAGGGGTTTTGGGTCGCATAGCATTGGTTACCGGGGCAGGGAGCGCGGAAGGCATTGGCTTTGCCTGCGCTAGGGCATTGGCGGCTGCCGGCGCTAAGGTGGCGTTAACCTCGACGACAAAGCGCATCTTCGAGCGCCTCGAAACCCTCGGCGAAGGCCATGCCGCCTTCACCGCCGACTTGACCAGAGTTGCGGATGTTAATGAATTGATCAGCGCCGTTACCGCCAAATTCGGCACCATCGACATTGCGGTGAACAATGCCGGCATGGTCCAGCAGGGCATAGAGTTCAGAAGCGCCCGCATCGAAGACCTCAGCGATGAAGACTGGCAGCGCCATCTGGCACTCAATGTCACAACCGCCTTCAACGTCACCCGCGCCGTTCTGCCCACGATGCAGAAGCGGGAATACGGCCGGATCGTGAATGTGGCCTCGGTGACCGGTCCGCTGGTGACCAATCCCCGGGCCGCCGGCTATTCCTCGGGCAAAGCCGCCATGACGGGTTTGACCAGGGTTACGGCCATCGAAAATGCCAGCCGCAATATCACCTGCAACGCCGTGCTGCCGGGCTGGATTGAAACCGCATCTTCAAGCAAGGAGGAAATCCTCGCAGGCAAAGCCACGCCCTCGAAAAGACCGGGCTCCGCTTCCGAAGTGGCCGCCGCCTGCCTGTTCCTCGCCAGCGAAGAGGCGGGCTATGTCAATGGCGCCATGCTGGTCGTTGATGGCGCCAATTCCATCGTCGAGCACAAGGGAGCGGGCGATGGTTATTATTGACGATTGGTCCGGCAAAACCGTTCTTATTGTTGGAGGCAGCGGCGGCATGGGCCGTGCAACGGCGCAAGAATTTGAAAGTGCCGGCGCAAATATCGCAATTGCCGACATCAAACTGGAAAACCTGCCGTCTCAGTATCTCGCCATCAAAAGTGACATCACCAGGGTCTCCGATTGCGCCGGGATGATTTCCAAAACCATCGGGCGGTTTGATAGGCTCGATCTTCTCGTCAACGCGGCAGGCGTCTGGGTGGAAGGTGAAAGCGCCGCCATGTCGGAAACCCAGTGGGACCGCACCATCGACATCAATCTGAAAGGCACCTTCTTCGCCTGCCGCCATGCCATTCCGGAGCTGGAAAAAACCCAAGGCCAGATCATCAACATCGCCTCCGATGCGGGGCTGATGGGAAATGCCGGAGCGGCCATCTACTGCGCCTCCAAGGGCGGCGTTGTGCTCCTTACCAAAGCCCTGGCCCTTGAACTCGCCCTCAAAGGCATCCGTGTCAACGCTATTTGCCCCTGCGACGTGGAAACCCCCATGCTGGAATTTCAGGCCCGTGAGTTTGGCGGCGGCAATCCGCAAGCCTATCTCGCCAACCTGAAATCCATCTATCCCCAAGGCGCCCACCAGCGCTTCGCAAAACCTGCTGAAGTAGCAGCTTTTATCTTCGCCATCGCCTCGCCGCGATTGGCTCCGATAACGGGTGCCGCACTGCCAATCGACTTTGGGACAACCGCCGGAAGGTGACCCGTTCGCCACTTGCAAATGACAGGGATTTGGCGTCAATTGAACTCAAGGCTTGATCAGCCGGTCAAAAAAATCAGGGAGATATTTATGATCAAGAAATTGCTTACAACCGCTGCTTTGACGGCACTTATGGCGGTTTCCGCCTTTGCCGCGGACGACAAGCCGGCCATCGTCTTCGACATCGGCGGCAAGTTCGACAAATCCTTCAACGAAAGCATGTACAACGGTTCGGAAAAGTTCAAGGCTGAGTCAGGCATAGCCTACGGCGAGTTCGAAATCGCCAATGAAGCCCAGCGCGAACAGGCAATCCGCAATTTTGCCGACCAGGGCTACAGTCCGATCGTCGCGGCAGGTTTTGCCCAGGCCTCGGCTCTGGAAAAAGTCGCCAAGGAGTACCCCGATCTCAAGTTTGCCATCATTGACATGGTTGTGGACCTGCCGAACGTGCAGTCCATCGTGTTCAAGGAGCAGGAAGGTTCATATCTTGTTGGCATGATGGCCGCCATGGCGTCCAAGTCCGGCAAGGTTGGCTTTGTGGGCGGCATGGATATTCCGCTGATCCACAAGTTCGCCTGTGGCTATGCCCAGGGTGTGAAAGCCGCCAAGGCTGATGCCACGATTTTCCAGAACATGACCGGTGATACCGGTGCTGCCTGGAATGATCCGGTAAAGGGCGGCGAAATCACCAAGGGCCAGATGGCCCAGGGTGCCGACGTGGTTTACGCCGCAGCAGGCGCCACCGGCCTCGGCGTGCTGCAGGCCGCAGCCGACGGCGGCGCCCTGTCCATCGGCGTTGACGCCAACCAGAACTACCTGCATCCCGGCAAGGTGCTCACCTCCATGCTCAAGCGCGTGGACGTTGCCGTGTACAATGTGATGAAGTCCGGCAAGGAAGGCACCTTCAAGGGGGGCATCCAGGCCCTGGGCCTCGCCGAGGATGGCGTAGGTTACGCCATGGATGACAACAACAAGCCTCTCGTCACCGCTGAAATGACAGCAGCCGTCGAGAAGGCCAAGGCTGATATCATTTCCGGTGCCGTGAAAGTTCACGACTACATGGAAGACAACAAGTGTCCGGTTGAATAGGCTGGAAACCTGATAACATTTGGCCCTCTCCCTTTTAGGGAGAGGGCTGAATCGATACAGCCATGACCCCAGCCATTGAACTCATCGGGATCGACAAGCGCTTCGGCGCCGTTCACGCCAACAAGGACGTGACCCTGTCGGTTGGGCAGGGCTCCATCCACGGCATCGTCGGCGAGAATGGCGCAGGCAAATCCACCCTGATGTCGATCCTCTTCGGCTTCTACAGCGCCGACAAGGGTGAAATCAAAATCAAGGGCCGGGTGACCAAAATCAAGTCGTCGACCGATGCCATCGCCCATGGTATCGGCATGGTGCACCAGCATTTCATGCTGGTTGATCCCTTCACTGTCCTGGAAAACGTCGTGCTCGGCGCGGAAGGCGGCGCGCTCATAGGCCCGGCGCTTGCCAAGGCCCGCACCGAGCTCACCCGCCTCGCCCATGACTACGAGCTCGAAGTTGACCCCGATGCCGTAGTCCGTGAATTGCCCGTAGGACTGCAACAGCGTGTCGAAATTCTCAAAGCCCTGTTCAAGGGCGCTGAAACGCTCATCCTCGATGAACCTACGGGCGTGCTCACGCCCGATGAGGCTGACCACCTGTTCCGCATATTGGGCCAGCTGCGCGACCAGGGAAAGACTGTCATCCTCATCACCCACAAGCTGCGCGAGATCATGGCCATCACCGATCATGTGTCGGTCATGCGCCGGGGCGAACTGGTGGCGACCCAGGAAACCAAAAACACTTCTGTCGAACAGCTCGCTGAGCTGATGGTGGGGCGCCATGTGCTGCTTCATGTCGAAAAGGGCAAGGCCAATCCGGGCGAAGTGGTGCTCGAGGTGAAGAACCTCACCTGGCGCGACCGCAAGGGAACGCCCCGCGTCGACAATGTTTCGTTCAACGTGCGCAAGGGCGAAATCGTCGGCATCGCTGGCGTCTCGGGCAATGGCCAGTCGGAATTGCTGGATGTCATCGCCGGCATCGCAAGGCCCACGTCGGGTGAAATCGTCTTCGAGGGCAAGAGCGTTGGCATGATGGGCGACCCGCGCTACCTGCGCCGGGAAGGCCTCGCCCATGTGCCCGAGGACCGCCAACACCGGGGCCTGATCGCCTCCTTCGATGCTTCCGAGTCAAGCATCCTCGGCTGGCAGTATGAGGAGGCGCTTGGCCATGGCTTCCGTCTTGACCGCACCGCCGTGGTGGAGCGCTGCCGCAAGCAAATGCAGGATTTCGACGTGCGCCCCATCGATCCCTTTCTCATAAGCGGCAAATTTTCCGGCGGCAACCAGCAGAAGATCATTCTTGCCCGCGAGATCGAACGCGATCCCGACCTGCTGATCGTCGGCCAGCCGACCCGCGGCGTCGACATCGGCGCCATCGAATTCATTCACAAGCGCCTCATCGCATTGCGCGACCAGGGCAAGGCAATCCTGCTTGTCTCGGTCGAACTCGACGAAATTCGCTCCCTCTCCGACCGCATCCTGGTAATGTTTGCGGGGCGCATTATGGGTGAGCGCAACCCATCCGCCGATGAACGCGAACTCGGCCTGCTCATGGCCGGCGTAACGAAGGACGCAGCTTGATGGGAGGGCGGGGCGAACTCCCAGCCTGGGTCGATGTTGGATTGATCCCGCTTCTCAACTTGCTTGTGGCGCTCGTGATTGCCGGACTGGTCGTGCTGATCATCGGTGAAAATCCCTTTGAAGCCATGTGGATCTTGCTGAAAGGCGCCGTGGGCTCGGTCAAGGGCTGGAGCTATCTGCTCTACTATGCCACCAACTTCATCTTCACCGGGCTTGCCGTCGCCATCGCCTTCCATGCCGGGCTTTTCAATATCGGCGGCGAGGGCCAAGCCTATATGGCAGGCCTCGGCGCGGCAACTGTCGGCCTTGGACTTGAATTTCTCCCCTGGCCCATTGTCATTCCCCTGGCCATCATCGCCAGCGCCGCCGTCGGTGCGCTTTGGGGCCTTGTGCCGGGATACCTGCAGGCCAAGCGCGACAGCCACATCGTCATCACCACGATCATGTTCAACTACATCGCCGCAAGCCTCATCCAGTATCTCCTCAATTACTGGTTCCGGCCCGTGGGCAAGATGGCGGTCGAAAGCCGCGAGATCACCGGCGCTTATATCCTGAGCTTCCGCGAAATGGCCAAGCTCTTCTTCGATGTGCGCCTGGCCTCAACGCCGCTCAATCCCTCTGTCTTCCTCGCATTTTTTGCCGCCTGGGGCGTCTGGTATCTGCTGTGGCGGACCAAGCTCGGCTATGAAATCCGCGCGGTGGGCGCCAATACCGAGGCCGCCATCTATGCCGGCATCAGGCCGCAGCGCATCATCATGATCACCATGGCCATCTCCGGTGGTCTTGCGGGATTGATGGCGGTCAATGAAATCCTCGGCGTGCAGCACCGCCTGCTGCTGGAGTTTGTGGGCGGCGCGGGTTTTGTGGGCATAGCGGTGGCGCTGCTCGGGCGTTCCCATCCCGTAGGGATTGTCTTGGCCGCCATTCTGTTCGGCATCCTTTATCAGGGCGGATCGGAGCTTTCTTTCGCCAAGCCCGGAATCAACCGTGACATGATCGTTGTCATCCAGGGTCTCGTCATCCTGTTTATGGGGGCGCTTGAATACGCCTTCCGGCCCTGGCTTGCGAAGCTGTGCATCAAGGCGGAGGATTGAGCCGTGGATCTCTCGCTTGCAGCCGAAATCCTTGCCTCCACCATAAGGCTTTCCGTGCCGCTCATCCTTGCCTGCCTGGCGGGCCTGTGGTCCGAGCGTTCCGGCATTGTCGATATCGGGCTTGAAGGAAAGATGCTCGCGGCCGCCTTCGCGTCGGCCGCCTCCGCGGCCTATTTCCAGAATGCATGGCTTGCCCTCTTGATTGCGATCTGCGTTTCGCTTGCCTTTGCTCTGGTGCATGGCTACGCCGCAATCAATCAGCGCGGCAATCAGGTGGTGTCGGGAGTTGCCATCAACATGCTGGCCTCGGGCCTGGCCGTGGTGCTTGGCAACAGGTGGTTCAAGGAAGGCGGGCGCACCCCCGCACTGCCCGAAACGGCACGCTTCATGCCGATTGATTTTCCCGGCGTAGCGTCAATTCAGGACATTCCGCTGCTCAACTTTTTCGCCAAGGTTTTTCTCGGCCACTCGATCCTGACCTACGTCGCCTTTGCCATGGTGCCGCTCACCGCGTGGGCCCTGTCGCGCACTCGCTTTGGCCTCAGGCTGCGGGCCGTGGGCGAAAACCCCCACGCCGTCGACACGGCCGGCATTTCGGTCGCCAGGCTCCGTTATCAGGCAGTGATCATCGCAGGGATTCTCTGCGGCATTGCCGGCGCCTTCATCTCCACCTCCCTGTCAGCCAGCTTTGTCCGCGACATGACGGCGGGCCGCGGCTTCATGGCGCTCGCGGCGCTGATCTTTGCTAACTGGCGGGCCTGGCCGGCGCTCTTTGCCTGCCTGTTGTTCGGTTTCCTCCAGGCGGGCGGCACCTTCCTGCAGGGCAAGAGGTTCATTGGCGTGGAGATCCCGGTGCAGTTCATCAACATGCTGCCCTATGTCATGACCGTCATCCTGCTTGCCGGATTCATCGGAAAATCAATACCACCCAAAGCCAGCGGCATTCCTTACATCAAGGACAGGTGACATGAATGATCTGATCGCGGCGGCAGGGTCGGCCCGCCTTAAGGCCTATGCACCCTATTCCAAATTCCTGGTGGGTGCCGCTGTGCGCGACGAACATGGACACATCCACGGCGGCTGCAACATTGAAAACGCCGCCTATCCCCAGGGTTGGTGCGCCGAAACCTCGGCAATTGCCGCCATGATCATGTCTGGCGCCCACCATATCGCCGAGATGGCCGTCATCGGCACGGGTGATTTGCTCTGCACGCCCTGCGGCGGCTGCCGCCAGAAGATCAGGGAATTCGCCAAGGGTGACGTGAAAATCCACATGTGCGGCGAAGATGGCAAGGTGAAGC
>JBAVOA010000097.1:0-5642 GCA_049691635.1 Aestuariivirga sp.
TGGCCATGTCGTGCCCGAGGCGGGGGTGGCGCTCAAGCGCAAGGCCGGTGAATGGCACCCGCTGTTCCAGATCATTGCGACCATGGCGATCCCGCTCATCTACAGCGTCTATCTCGGTGTCGCCGAAAGCGCCCGCGATATCGCCGTGAAGCTGGCGAAGAAGCGGCGGCAGGATCACCATACCCTGCAGCTTGTGGGCCAGATGGACTCCGAATTGCTCGGAGCAAAAGTCGCCCACGCCTACATGCTTGATGTCGTGGCGCGCAATGCGCCGGGCGCCGAAAGCGTGAATGATGTGATGATGGGGCGGAGGCTTGTGGCCACCCATGCCATCCGTGCCGTGGAACTCGCCATGGAAGCAGCAGGCGGTGCGGGCTTCTATCGCGCGCAAGGGTTGGAGCGGAGATTCCGCGATGTGCAGGGGGCCCGCTACCATCCCATGCAGCCCGGCCCGCAGGCTGAATACGCCGGCGCCATGGCGCTGGGGATGCCGGTCGACAAGATTTTTTAACTCCTGTCATCCCCGGGGAACGGCTTGCTGCGCTGATAGGTAACGCAATTTAAAAAACGGCCCCGGCGGTGCTGTATACAATGCCGGAACCGTTTTTTGTGCAGCTTGGAGTAATCAGCTGTCAGCTTGAATTTACGCCGAATTTGCGTAGCGGAGATTAATGTGATCGGTAAAATTTAATGCGCCAAAATGCTTTGAATGCGGTGTCTTTCCGGGGTTTTCGGCCCAAATGGCCGGATTCTTTAACCCGCCATAAACCGTGGCGGAAATTTCATCCCGCTTTCATCTTCTTGGCCGCGGCAAAGAGTGCGGCCACCAGCGGCGACAGGGGCTCGCGGTTCACCGCCACGAGTCCCACCGCATGTTCCACCACGGGCTCGACCAGAGCCACCGCCTTCACCCCTTCCATCGGCCCCAGCGCATTCTGGAAATATTCCGGCATGATGCTGGCCAGCCCCATGGTGCGCACGCTGGAAAACAAATTCATGATGGAATTGGTTTCAAGGCGCGGCGAGGGGTGCGCGTTGGCGGCGAGGAAGGCACGGTCGACAATCCGTCGGTTCTGCATGTTGGGCGTGAGCAGGCAGAGGGGGATCTGCGCCGCGTCAAACCAGGTGACGGTCTTGGCGCGCGCCAGCTCATGCGCCTCGCTCACGAACAGGCAATAGCGCTCGCGGTAGAGAACCTCCTGCAGCAAGCCTTCCACCGGCTCATTGTCGAGATAGGTAATGCCCGCCTCGATCGAGAAATCATGGAGCGCCCGGACAATTTCCTCCGAGCTGTGCGAGAGGATGGAGAAATCCACCGAAGGATGGGCCGCCTGCATGGCCTTGGTAAGTTGCGACACCATGGGCAGCGCCGAAGGCACCACGCCCAAAACCAGGCGGCCCACCAGCTCGCCCTTCTTACCCTTGATCTGGGCCAGCTCCTGGTTCAGCGACTGCCAGTTGTCGAGAATGAGATGGGCCCATTTCAAAACCCGCTCGCCCTCCGGCGTGAGCCCGATATAGCGCTGGCCGCGCTCGACGATGGGAACCCCCAGCTCCTGCTCAAGCTGGCGGATGCGCCCCGACAGGGTGGGCTGAGTCACATTGCAAGCCTGCGCCGCCCGGGTGAAATGCTTCTCACGCGCCAAAGCCGCGAGATATTGAATCTGCCTGATGTCCATGGGGCATCAAGCTAGCGGGGAAGCGGGTGCCGCGCAAAGGGGAACTAATTTCGGTAGTGGGTCAGTCTGAAATTGCTTTCCGCCAAAGTTGTCCTGCCCGCGTGATCTCGCAGTGGTAGCAAGCGCTAGTCTCGTTGTCCCGGTTATACCACTGATGAGTGCCGCCTGCTGCCTCGCAGTCCGAACCTTTCGGAGCGGGTCCGGTCGCCCAGAGCGGCAATAGCATCCGAAGGCGAGTACGCAGGCGATAAGGGTAGCTGGCCATGCCAGACTTATATCACGCGGAGCGCTTCTTGTAAGGGCCGCGCCGCGGGCAAAGAATTTGCCAGTTGAAAAATTTGCCATGAACCGGACGTGCCGCCACCGCGACTAACTCCATGAAGGCCAGCGGCGAGAGGCACAATGAAGTGCCAGCAGCGGCAAGCGAGCCCGAATTGAAACCCTATGGAGATGAAAATGAATATCCTGTCAAAATCCTTTGTCACCGGTGCCTTGGCAATTGTCATGGCCACGGCTGCCTTCACTGCCAGTATGGCCACCAGCGCGGATGCGAGCGGTCCCCACCGCTTCCGCCATGCTGTGCGGCACTGCTACAATAAGAGCCCTCACCCATTCCACTGTTTCAATCGTGTCTATGGCCGTGCCTATGGCATGGGTTATGGCCCCGGCTATGGCGTGGGCTATCGCTTTGTCAACAGCTGTGGCTGGCAAGTCGTCACTTTCAGGAAGTGGAATGCCGCCCACACCCGCTTGCTGGTCGTCAAAGACCGGGTATGGACCTGCTACTGAACTGTAGTGCAGGTGAAGAAACCGGCCGCGTTCACCATTCGCGGCCGGTTTTGCTTTGCCCTGCCGTTCGATACTCACAACGCAGCATTCAAGCCTATTGTTGCAGGGCGGCTACGGCGCTGGCGCGGCCCGCGCCGAACTGGTCGTCTTTGCCGGGCGGCCCCAAATCCTTTGCGCTGGATTGCAGCGCCGCGCGGATTTTTTCATTCGAAATAGTGGAGTCATGCTCGAGCATCAGGGCAATGATTCCGCTGACATGGGCCGCCGCAAAGGATGTGCCCGAATTCATCTGATAGGCTCCGTAAAGGGCAGGGGCGATGACATCGACGCCTGGCGCGGCAAGCGAAATGTAGCTGCCACGGTTTGCCGCCGCATAAAGCCCGTCACCCGCATCGGTGGCCGTGACCGCAATGACATCGGCAAAAGCTGCGGGAAAGGCTTCCGGTGCTTCGGCGCCGGCGTTTCCCGCTGCAGCGACAATGATAATGTTCTTGGCAATCATTGCCGCTATGGCTTCGCCTATCAGTCCGTCACGCTCCCCGGCCAGACTCAGGTTCACGATGCGGGCATGCTTTTCCTCGGCCCACTGCAATCCGCGCAGCAACGACACGGTGGTGGCAATGGATCCGGCGCCGCTGGCATCCGCCTGGAACACCCGGACATCCAGAACCCTGGCCCCCGGCGCCACGCCTTCAATGGCCCCATGCGCCACGATGATGCCGGCGATTGCTGTGCCATGGGGATCGGCTATCGGGTCTGCGCCACCCGTCGCATCATAGCTGGCGGCGATTGCTGCCCGGAAATCGGGATGGCTGAGGTCGATCCCCGTATCGACGACCGCGATAAGCGAACCAACACCGGTTGCCACCGCATGGGCCGCGTTGATCCCGAGTTTTTCGAGCGCGTATTGAATGCCCGCCGATGCGGTGCCTGGCGCGGCGGCCTGGCGCCGGTAAAAATAATTGCGTTGCGCCGCCGGAATCTGGCCGTCGCCTTGCATGGCCGCCAGCACGTCGTCCACTGCACGGCCGCCTGAAATGCGGCAGCGTACAATGCGCCTGCCGAGCAGGGCGATCTCTGCCTGCTGCAGGATGTCCAGGCCGTAACGCGCCGCAATCTGCTCTTCAAGTTGCGGGCCGTTGCCAATGGGCAGGATGAGCAATACTTCGTCCGGCGCAAATTGGGTGGCTGCTGTGGCGCTCACCGTTTGATTGCCGGCACCGGGAGTGTTGCCGGCTGCGGAAGTGGACGCCGTGTCGCGTTGCCGGCAGGAGAACACGCGCTTTGCGACCGTGACTCGCGCCTCGCCCGGTTGGCACTGGCAACGCTGTTCGATGATCCTGCCGCCAATGCAGATGCCGCCGGGCCGATAGACCGGCTTGAACACCAGGACTGTGGGGTGTTTGCCACCCTTGGGATTGTCTTTGCCGGACTTCGGCTTATCGGGCGGCTGGTCAGGCTTTGGGTGGTGTTGCTGGTTTGCAGGTTTGCGGCGTTTGCACCTGCCTTGCGGTTTGCATTTCAGGGCAACCGTGTGGAATTGCTGGTTCAGCGAAGGCGGCTCCTGAATGGCAACAGCCGGAACCGGGCTGAACAGGCCTGCGCGCGCCGGCGTACTGCCAATGGCGGCAAGCACCAGGCCGAGAGTCAGAATGTTTTCCAGCTTTATTCTTGTACGCATCTGCAGGTCCAATCCCTATGCCGGCCAGAAATTCATTGCACCGGCCCGACGAACATGACGAGGTCGGCGTTTGCCTGCAGTTCAGCGGTCTTTTTGCTGCGTTCTGCCGCGGGCATGTTTTCGGGTCCGATGCGCAGCGTAAACAGCCCGCCTGCCTTCGGACCATCGACGATGGCGATGTCGAGTGCCGCCAGCCTCTTGCCCAGATCACCCAGAGTTGCACTATCGGAGAATCGCACCAGCACCAGCGTGCCGGCGATGCGCGTCTCGCCGCCGCCTGAGGCCGTATGGTAGATGCCGGTCTGGCGTTCAATGATGAATCCCCCAAGCAAAGTGGACTGAACGATAATGGCCATGACCGCAGCTGCAACCGCCCAGCGCGGCGGCCCCGAAAGCTGCAGGCTCAGCCATTCCATGAACCCGCCAAAACGGTGAAGGCCAGCCGTTCTGGGCGGCGCTTCCTTCTTGACCATCGCCATGAATTTCTTCGTGGCATCAGACTGGGGCATGGCCATCGCTTCATGTGAGGCAACGGTTTCCCTGCTCTCATGCCGGATAAGGTCCAGTTGCATCCGCAATTCCGGGGAGCGCTCCAAGGCATTCTCAACTTCCGTGCGGGCGGAAGCATCAAGTTTTCCGGTCGCGTACCAGGGCAGGAGCAACTCGGCATTGGTGCTGCCGGATTCAGGTCCCGACGGTTTTTTCATGGCCAACCCCTGTCCACTCCGGCTGCAAGCAGCAGTTTTGAAAGGCGCTTTCGCGCGTTGAATAATCTTGTCTTCACGGTGCCTTCGGGAATTCCCGCAACTTCGCTGACATCGGAAACGGAAAGCTCCTGATAATAGACGAGATCGACGATCATGCGCTGATCGGCGGGCAGCGCCTCGATGCAATTTCGCAGCGCCATGGATTTGTCGCTGGTGAGCAGCGTGGCCTCGGGGTCCGGCGCATCATCGGTCATCTCATTTGCCATGTCTTCGTCAAGCCACTCTTCCCGCTTCCGGCGCAGCGAGCTGCTTGCCCGGTGATAGGCGATGGAAAGGATCCACGTCATGGGCGCAGCGTTTCCTGCATAGGATTTCGCGTGCCGCCAGACTTCCATAAACACCTCATTTGTCAGTTCTTCTGCAATTGCCTCATTGCGCACCAGGCGCAGGATGAAGCGGAATACTTTCACGTGATGGCGCTCGAACAACAGCCTGATGGCCGCCTGCTCCTGGTTGGCCAGGCGGCCGAGAAGGGCTCTGTCATCTGAACTTTCAATCATCCGATCTGGGTCCTGGGCGCCATCATTGCCTGTTAGTCGCAGTGGGAGCCTATACGGTTCACGCCCGTAGGGAAATATTTGGACTTCCCGATGGCGGCAATTCCAGCGTTGTCGATGGCCACGCCAAAAGCAAGCGATATCATACGGATAGGCAGACCATCTGATTGCGTCTCACATCTGCCTGTGCCGCCGGGATGGGGCTGGCGTGCAAAGCTGCCATTCAGCT
>JBAVOA010000098.1:0-3875 GCA_049691635.1 Aestuariivirga sp.
GACCACGTAGGGGCGGTGCTGAAAGCGCGCCCCGAGAAGGACATTGCCCGTGTTCGCAGAAAGCTTGGCATGGTATTCCAGGATTTTGCGCTGTTCCCGCACCTGAGCGCCATTGGCAATGTCATCGAAGGGCAGATCTATGGTTTGGGAGTTCCGCGAGTTGAAGCCCTGCAACGAGCCTCGGTGATGCTGGAACGGGTGGGCTTGGCCGGTCACGGCGACCACTACCCCGCCGAACTGTCCGGCGGGCAGAAGCAACGCGTTGCAATCGCCAGGTCCCTAGCCCTGTCTCCAAAAGCAATGCTGTTTGACGAACCGACAAGCGCTCTCGATCCGGAATTGGTTGGCGAAGTTCTCGATGTCATGAAGAACTTGAGCGGTGACGGAATGACGATGGTCATTGTGACACATGAAATGGCATTTGCGCGGGAAGTTGCCGACAGAGTCGTTTTTGTCGATCGTGGAAAAATTGTTGAAGAAGGTTCGCCGGGTTCGGTGTTCGATAATCCGCAGAACGAGCGAACCCAGACATTCCTGGCGCGGATTATGCGCCGGTCATAAGGCCGGGGATCCGGCTTGATCCCGGTCCTTAGAAAGTTGCTGATGCGCCGCCGTCGACGCTCAGGATTTGGCCAGTCACATACTGCGCATCGTCGGAGCAGAGAAAAAATGCCGGGCCTGCCATGTCCGCCGGGGTGCCGGCGCGGCGAAGGGGAATGCGGCCGTATTTCACATAGATGTCGCGGAACCAGTCGGAATCATATTCATGGGAGCCATCGGGCAATATCGACATGGGGGTGTCGACGAAGCCTGGGGCAATGGCGTTCACCATAATATCGTAGGGCGCGAGTTCAACGGCCACGGCGCGGGTGAAATTCACGATTGCCCCTTTGGCCGTGGCATAGGCGAGCTGGTTGGGCCAGCCGCGCAGGCCCTGGATCGAGGCGATATTGAGAATGCGCCGCCCCGCGCCTGATTTCTTGATTAGCGGCACGAAGGCCATGGTCATGCGGATGGCGCCATCCTGGTTGATGTTGATGACGTGGGCATACTGTTTCATCGTCATGGTCTCGATATGGGTGTCGGCGCCGATGGCGGCGTTGTTGACGAGGATTTCGCAGCGGCCATGAAGGCTTTCGACCTTCTTCGCCAACTCCGCCACGGACGTATCCTTGCCGATATCAACGGGCACAACCGCGGCTTTGCCTCCCGCCGCAATGATTTTTCCGGCGGCAAGTTTGGCGGCGTCGGTTTTTATGTCGGCCAGCACGACGGAGGCGCCTTCTTCAGCCAACCTTGCGGCGATTCCGTAACCGATTCCCTGGGCACCGCCGGTGATGACGGCAACGCGGCCAGCCAGCCTTTGTCCCTTGTTGCTCATTTCATTCCTCACTGAGTTCGCCCCCGGGCTTCAGCCGCCAGGCTGTCACGAGGGCCAGGATGATTGTCACCAGCAGCACGAGCGTCACCAGGGCGTTGATTTCAGGGGTAAAGCCCACGCGCATCATGGCCCAGAGCCGGAGCGGCAGGGTCATCTGGTCACCGGCAACAAAGGTGCTGATCAGGGTTTCGTCGAAGGAGAGGGCGAGCGCCAATACGGCCCCGGTAACCACGGCAGAAGCGAGATGCGGCAGAAGCACGTAGCGCAAGGTTTGCAAGCGGCTGGCGCCGAGATCGAACGAGGCTTCGAGGAGGGAGCGGGGGAGCGACTGCAGGCGCGTGAGCACGAGCCGGTAGGAGACGGCGAGAACGAAGACCGTGTGGCCCACAATAATTGTAGTGATGCCCCGGTTGACACCCAGTTCTGCTGAAGTCACGAGAAGTGCCAGGCCCGTGACGATGGGTGGCAGCAGGAACGGCAAGTAGATGACGAGTTCAAGAGCCCGCCTGCCGATAGCGCCTTCCCATTCCGTATAAAGTGCGAGCACCACCGCCAGCACGGAGGCAACTGCCACGGCGGTCAGGGCGACAATAGCTGTATTGGAAAGGGCGGAGAGAACGCTGGGGTTTGACCACAGGGTGAAGTAGGGCCTGAAGCTGAAGGTTTCCCAGAGAATCTTGCCGCGCCTGATTTCAACCAGGGAAAACAGCACGCTTATGAAGAGAGGTGCATATAGCACGGCGAATACAATGGCGGTGATTGTCCCGGTGGCGATCTTGGCGAATTTTTCTCTGCTGCTGCGCATGGTCATACCTTCTGCCGGCTCATGGCAAAACCTGCCATCAGAATGCCGGCGAGGGCAGTGAGGAACAGGATGGCGGCCATGGCAGCACCGAAGGGCCAATCGAAGGCGAGGCCGAATTGCGAGAAGATCACGCGGCCAATGGTGAAGCCGGTGGTGCCGCCCACCATCTGCGGCGTGATGAAGTCTCCCAAGGCCAGCACGAAGACAAACAATGCGCCGGCAACCGTGCCGGGGAAGGACAAGGGCAACACGATGCGGCGGAAGGTGTCCCAGGCGCCTGCGCCGAGATCGATGGAGGCATGCAGCAGCGAGCGCGGGATGCGTTCAAGCGCGAGAAAAATTGGCAAGATGACAAAGGGCAGGTAGATCACCACCATGGTGATCAGCACGGCGCGCTGATTGAAAAGGAAGAGCTGGCTCGGTTTTTCGAGAACGCCAAGGCTCAGCAGCATCTGGTTGACCAGCCCATTGAGGCCGAGCATGGAGCGCAAGGTATAGAGCTTCACGATGTAGCTCATGAAGAGGGGCACCACCGCAAGCAGCAGCATGAGATAGCGGCGGCTGCCCTTCTGCTGCCAGATGAACCAGGCGATGGGATAGCCCACCAGCACCGACACGGCCACGACTTCCAGGCAGAGGAGAATGGTTCCGAGATAGGTTCCGGAATAGGTCCAGTTGCCGAAGAAATTGACATAGTTGAAGAGCGTCAGCTCGTGGATAATCTCATGCTTGTCGGCGCGGAAAAAGGAGATGAGCAGGAACGAGCCGATGGGCGCCACGATGAAGGCCACGGGCACCGAAGCGATCAGCAGGAAGATCAACCATCTGGCGGTGAGACGTGGCAACACTGTACTATCCTCCGATCACAACGGCATCGGCGGGATCGTAGGTGACGGTAACCGGCGCGCCCACCTCCAGCACGGAGGCGCGGTCATTTCCGGCAAGGCGCATGTTGAGCGTGATGTCAGAAGCGTTCGTGCAGCGCAGCAGCAGCTTGGTGAGCGCGCCGCCGAACATGGCTTCCACCACTTCCGCTGCAATGGAAACCTTGTCCGCGCCAAGGCTCAGTGATTCCGGCCGGATTGCGAGCAGCACCTTGGCACCCGTTGCATGCTGTTTGCTGGCGGCGATGGGAAGGCGGCCCAGGGCCGTATCGACCGCGTCCGGCCCGGCCATTGTGCCGGGGATCAGGTTGTTATCGCCAAAGAAACCGGCGACGAAATGGGTTCGGGGCTGAAAATAGATTTCGCGCGGGGTTCCCAGTTGCTCGATGCGGCCCTGGCTCATCACCACGATCCGGTCCGACATGGTGATGGCTTCGTCCTGGTCATGGGTGACAAAGATGAAGGTGGTCTGGATGCGGCGCTGTATCTGCTTGAGAAACACCTGCATCTGGCGGCGCAATGTTGCGTCAAGCGCCGCCAGCGGTTCATCGAGAAGGATAACTTGCGGTTCGCAGACGATGGCGCGCGCAAGAGCAACGCGTTGCTTCTGGCCACCGGAGAGCTGGGTGGGGAAGCGGTCCTGCAATTCAGACAGTCCCACGATGTCGAGCGTTTCGGCAATCAGCTTGCGCGCGGCTTCGGGGGCGCGGCGCTGCACCAGCGGCCCATAGCCCACGTTCTGAATCACTGTCATGTGCGGAAACAGCGCATAGTCCTGGAACACCGTATTGAATGGGCGGCGGTT
>JBAVOA010000099.1:0-11314 GCA_049691635.1 Aestuariivirga sp.
GGCTGGGTGTAACCCGACTTGCAATAGATGACGCCCTGTGGTCCCGTCACAGAGCCCAATGAAATGGCATCGAGCCTACCGTGGGAGGCCGCTGCCACCAGGCCGAGATTCCAGGCAGCGGCGAAAAGGCCGCGCTGCCGCGGATCCATATCGGCGAGGCAGACCCGGCCATTGTCAAGGTTCTCGGCAACCCTCGCGCCATAGGGGTTATCCCGGCAGGGTATGCTTGACGGCCCCATATGATACGACGACTTGCCTATCATCGCGCGCGTCGATGCAATGATCCATGGCAGAGACTCCAAAGTTTCCATAACCGAAAGATCGTCTGCGGCATGCACAATAGGGCATACCGTATGGGTAATGAAATCGAAAACACCCTGTGGCGGCCGCTTCCGGTTCAGTTCGGTGAAAAAGGAAAGCATTCCGCCGCCCAGCGGCACCCCTGGAAATGCTTTGCGGGCCGCCAAGGCCATTTCCTCATAGGTTGGCCCCCAGGGCCGTGGTGCATTGGGCTGGAAGGATTTGAGATCGTGCATTTGTGTGACAACGACCGCGTTCGGCACGAGACCGCCTTCACGCAAATTGATCGCAACCCGGAATATCTCGCGGTCAGCCGGTTCCTTTGCCGGCAAGACAATCTCCAGCGTAATTGGAATTTTTGTCCGGGCCTTCAGTTGTGCAAAAGCCCGCGCTGCTGCCACCTGCCCTTCCATGCGTCCATCAATCTGGCAAACAAGATGCGAAGGCGCGGCGGCCGCAATGAGGTCCCCTTGCGCAAGTGCGGCGGCCGCCCCATGCATCGACACGCCAATACCAATTGCCGGCAGGCGCTTTTTGAGACCGCCCATCGTGACCTGGATGGTTCCGCCGTTGCGCCTGGTTGCGCCACGCGCCGGCTTCCCGGCAATGTGGAGGCTGACCGACTGCGTGAACGCTTTGTCTTTCGGAAGCGTGTAGGGCCAGGGATCGAGCAGCGAGCAGACATAGGTCTTGTAGGAAGCATCCATCCAATTGCGATGGTCCTCCATCTCGAACTTGTTTCCCTCCATCAGCACGGTTGCGGTAACCCCAGGCATGACCGTGTGCTTGAGAGAGCGGATTTCAAAAATGGGCTGCCCCGGACTGATGATCTTCGGAAAGTTCCGCTTCTCCCGATTTCCATCCACATGCACAACCTCGACGGACTTTCCGACCACGCCCTCAAGCGGATGCAGCACAACAAAACCGCTGCGATTGGTCAGGAAGTCGGTCAGCGGAGTGCCGTCGGCCGAAAATACCAAACTGCCGTCCGACTTGCCTTCAATCATCGCAGTGTACTTGAGCGACTGCTCCGCGTCGCGGCAGGTGGCGTTGTAATTTACAACAAAACCCGTCTTGCCCTGTTTGATCTTCAGGTTCCCGATGGCCGGGGCATAAGTGCCCCAGTTCTTGTCCCGCAAGAGATAGGCAATGCCCCGCAATACTTCGACGCCACGATAGCGGATGTAGCGCAGCGCTCCGTTGTCAAACATTGCCGTAATCGGACCAGCAACCACTTCACGGCGCTCGCCGTCAGGTACTTCAGTCCCGAAAAGCTTGATGGCGCAACTAGGTGTTTTCTGACTCATGGCCTTCTCCCTAGTTCCAGATCACTTTTTCGGTTTGAGGATCTATCAGAACAGCGCGGTTCATGTTGATATCTAGCGTCACCTTCTCACCCGGCGAAGTAACTTCATGTACGTTGACTTCGGCGACGGCTGATACGCCACCCAGGGGAAACGTCACATGCGAGCGCGAGCCCGTGGGCTGCACCAATTCGATGGTCACCGGCACATGGGCATGGCCAACGGCAGCCTTTTTCCCTGCAACGGTCATATGCTGCGGACGAAGGCCCACGACAATGTCCTTGTATTTCGAGTCTTTGGGGTTCCTGAATTGCGGTGGCACGGGGAGCTTTCCGCCGCCGTCTAGCCGGATTTCACTGCCGGCAATGGTGCCAGGTATGAAATTCATCTTTGGGCTACCGAGAAAGCCCGCGACAAATTTTGAAGCCGGGCGCTCGTAGAGATCGAGTGGCGAGCCCTGCTGTTCGATGATACCGTCGCGGAGCAACACAATGCGGTCGGCCAGCGTCATCGCTTCAATCTGATCATGGGTCACATAGATCATGGTACGCCCCAGCTCCTGGTGAAGCCTTTTTATTTCGGCTCGCATGTCGTCACGCAGCTGCGCGTCGAGGTTGCTAAGGGGTTCGTCAAACAGGAACAGGCGCGCCTCGCGGATGATGGCGCGGCCAATGGCAACCCGCTGGCGCTGGCCGCCCGACAATTGGCGCGGATAGCGCTTGAGCAGGGCTTCGATCCCCAGCATGCGCGTTGTGGCGTCAACCCGTGTCGCAATTTCATTTTCAGGGATCTTTTTCGCTCGCAAGGCAAATCCAATATTCTCTTCCACCGTCATGTGCGGGTAGAGCGCGTAATCCTGGAAGACCATGGCCACGTTGCGGTCGCGCGGCCGCATGTCGTTGATGACGTCACCATCAATGGCGATGGTACCGCCCGTGATATCTTCAAGGCCTGCGATCATGCGCAACAGCGTGCTCTTGCCGCATCCAGAGGGGCCAACAAGGACGACGAATTCACCGTCCGAAATGTCAAGATCGACGCCACGGAGCGCGCGTACGCCGTGGTACGCCTTTTCAAGCTGGATTATCTTTACGGTTGTCACGATTGCTCCATGGTTTGTTTTTATCCTCGCACAGCGCCGAGGGTGAGGCCGCGGACCAGGTGTTTTTGAACTAGGGTGCCGAGGACTATGGATGGCACAAGGGATACGATGGCGAGTGCGCTCGCCTCGCCGTACTGCGCTCCCTGGAAACCGAGGAATGCGCGGAATACAGTGGGCAAGGTGAAGGTGTAACGGCTGGTGAGGATCAGTGCGAAGAAGAACTCGGTCCAACAAGCGATGAAGGCGAATATGGCTGCTGCCACGATTCCGGGAATGGCCAGTGGCAGGGCTATTTTCCGGAAGGTCATCCAGCGGCTGCAGCCATCCACCAAGGCAGCCTCCTCCATGGATTTCGGTATGCCGCGGAAGTAGGCGAACATCATCCACACCGATACCGGCAGGGTGAATACCGTGTAGGCGATGATCATGCCGGCGTAGGTATCATGCAGGCCGATCATGCGGTAGATGAGGAAGATTGGCAGCACAACGGCGACCGGTGGCAGGAAACGCTGCGAAAGCACCCAGAAGGCAAGGTGCTTGCCGCCCGTGTTGAAGCGCGCAAAGCTGTAGGCCATCAGAGTTCCGAAAATTGCCGACAGCATGGTTGCCGAAAGCGAAATGATCAGACTGTTTATGAGACCCTGCAGGCCGCGATAGGCAAAGAGTGCGGCCGTATAGTGGACCAGGGTCGGAACCTTGGGAACCCACACGGGCGGAACCGCCAGGTAGTCGTCACTCGGCTTGATCGAAGTAATGAACATCCAGTAGAGCGGCACGAGTACGAACAAAAGATAAATGGTGAGGAATGTGACGCGGCCAAAAGGAAAGCTGCTGCGGTTTGCCATCAGGTTTGTTCCACTGCCAGGAGTTTCCGCACGAGGACAGTGACAACAATAATCGTGAGCACCAGGAATATCCAGCTTCCCGCCGTTGCCTGGGAAAGATGGAATTGGGTGAAGCCAACAGTGTATAGATAGAAGGACGAGGTATAGGTCTTGGTGCCTGGCCCGCCACCTGTCATGATGAAAATCGTGTCAAAGAGCTTGATAGCGTCAAGCAGGCGGAAGGTGATGGCAAGTGTGATCATAGGCCCCAGAAAGGGTAACGTGATCCGACGGAATATTTGCCAGGTCCCCACACCGTCCAGTTCGGCAGCTTCATAGAGATTGGGGGGAATTGAGGTGAGGCCGGCCAGCAGGATGACGAACATGAAGGGCGTCCATTGCCATACATCCGCAGTGATAAGCGCAAAATACAGCCAAGGACTTTCGGTAAGCCAGCCGATAGCAACTTCACGGCCCAGCAGAAGTCCCAAGAGATAATTGGTTGGCCCGAAAGGACGTTGTAAGAGCAGCGTCCAGGCCTGACCTACGATGACAGGGCTGATGAAGAGCGGCACAATGATTACGGACATGACCAATCCTCGCCCCTTAAAGGTCTTTACCATGGTCAACGCCAATGCAAGGCCGAGCAGGAACTCAATTGCGACATTTGATACAGAGAGAATGACGGTGAGCCATAGCGACCAGCGCGCAACCGGATCTGCGAAAACCTGCCGGAAATTCTTCAGTCCCACAAAGGCATGGCCGGGAATCTGGAAATCATAGTTGACGAACAATACCCATACCGAAAACAGCAGTGGATAGACCGAAAGTGCGAGGATCAGCACAACGGCTGGCGCCACGAGCAGCCATTTGAAGTGGCGGTCGCTCCACTCTGAAAACGCGTCCATGCGCGATAGCCGCGTTGTTCCCCTCGTGCTGCCAACCTGTGCCATGCTGTGCTGCCTACATTCCCAAGCTCGAAGAAATGGCGTACCGGCCGGACCTCGGCCGACACGCCACTAACGCTTGCCTTAAACCTCAAACGTTCAGTCGAGTTTTACGGCCATGCCCAACTTCTCGACCGTGTGGTCGGCAGAGGAGCCTGGCAGCTTTTGGTATTCTGCGAAGAATGCCTTCTGGGAATCCACGCCAAGCCGTTCCGTTGTGACATCCCATTCAGCAGCTGCCGTTTGTAGTGCCGTCTTGGGATCAGCGCCCGCCCAAACGGACGTGCACATGCGATCGATCGACAGGGCGTAATCCTGCCAACCCGGCATGATCATGTCGAGCAGACCCACATTGGCCGAGTTGTTGAGATTACGCAGATAGTCCTTGGCAGTCGGGAACAGGCTTGCATATAGGTCCGACTTGAAGTGCGAAAGGCGATAGGGATCGCGCAACGCATAGGGCAGCATCACGCGTGACAGCGAGACCGGTGGCGACACCGCCCACTGCATAAACAGGTAGGCCGCGTCCAGGTTTGCCGAGTCGGCGGCCAGTGCCTTGTTGTAGCCCGTGGCGTGTTCCGGATTGCCGGGTACGATGGCATAGCCAACTTTGTCGGCAATGGTCGATTGCGGAATGAAGTTGATGGCCTTGTCGCTTTGTGAATAACCAGCTGTCATACGTCCGGTCGGCGGCCAGGAATAGATCATGGCGACCTTGCCCTGAAGCCAGGCAGCCCACAAGGACACGGCATCAAGTTCGTTGTTGCCGGGGATGGAGGCCTTGTTGGCGGCAAGCATGTTTTCGAGCGTCTTGATGCCTTCGGGCGTTGCAAGCTGAGCCTTCATGCTGTCATCAAAGAACTTACCATTGTTGGCCCGGAACTGCTGCAGGAAGTCATACTGGTTGCCCGGGCTGCCGGCTTTGCGGAAGTGACCAGCACCATAGACATTGGGTGCCATCTGGTCGGTGATGAACTGGGCGACCTGGGCGTAGTCCTCCCAGGTCTTGGGCACTTCCATCGCCTTGTTGAACTTGGCTTGGTAGGCCTCTTTCATCTTCGGGTCTTCAAAGATGTCTTTGCGGTAGTAGAGGGCGAACATGTCGCCATCGTCGAAGAAGCCCCAGACCTTGCCCTTGTAGGTCGGAAGCGCCTTGTAGAGCGGATGATAGTCCTCGAGATCCGCAGTGTTGAGATACTTGGCGATATAATCGTCAAGCGGTGCAATCACACCGCCGTCGGCAAGCGATGGCGTCCAGGCCGGCTCAATGTCGAGAATGTCATATGCGCCGGAGGTTGCGATATGTTCAGCCACGGGCTTCGAGTACTGGTCGGGGTGGGACAGTTCGACCACGTTGGTCTTGATGCCAGTGAGCTGCTCCCAGACGGGACCTGAGTAGTTGCGCGGATCGAGTGCCTGCAATCCGGCCTCATAGGTCATGTTGAGAGTTACGCCCGCATATTGCTTGGCAGCCTGCACGGCCCGATAGGCAGAGCCATCGGCAGGTCCCTCGGTCGAGGCTTTCATCGCCGCGGCCTGTGCCTTGCCAAGAGGTGTCGAAGGATCGGCCAGGTCAACGGCAGCCTGCGCCAGTGCCCATTGCGCGGTCGCAGGAATGATTGAACCTGCAACGGCAATCATGCCGGTCATCTCGCCAAATTTCTTGATAAAGGTGCGGCGAGTGTGGTCGCCCCTCAGCCAGGCATCCACCTCGGCTTTGAGGCCTTCCTCAAAGTCACGTTTTTGTCGGTCATTCATTTTATAGTACTCCCATCATTTTTCGTGTTTTTGATTAAGGCACTTTTTGAGCATGAACTTCCCTTCGCCTAGACACCATAAGCGCTCATTTTATGGCGTGGCTTGCGGCATAGCCCGCCAATTTCTTCTTGAACTTCGGTGTCTCAAGCACCTCCCTGTTTACGACTCCACGCGGCACCCGGCCCTGCTGTACGTCAAGCACAGCGCGAACATCGGCCGCGCCATTGCCGGCAAAGCACTGGTCGGTCCAGCAAAGCGCATGCGGCGCCAAAATCACGTTGTCCAGCTTGAGCAACGGATCATTCACATCGGGCGGCTCCGTCTCGAAAACATCCAGGCCGGCACCCGCAATCCTGCGATGGGTCAGAACCTCAGTGAGAGCCTTCTGGTCGACGATCGGTCCGCGCGCCGTATTGATGAGATAGGCGGTCTTCTTCATGAGGCCCAGCCGTTGGGCGTTGACGACGTGACGGGTTTCGTCCGTGAGGGGGCAATTCACCGTCAGGATGTCAGCGCGGCTGAACAATTGGTCAATGCCGACGAGCTCGATGCCAAGCTCCGCTGCCACCTTGGCACCGGCAAAGGGGTCATGGGCTATGAATTTCATGTCGAAGGGCCTTGCCAGGCGGAACATCTCCGCCCCTATATTGCCGACACCAAGTGAACCCAATGTCTTGCCGACGAGCCCCACACCCATGTGCTCACCACGCGCCGCAAAGCCTGGCGCGCCCCGCCGCGCCAGCCTGTCTTTTACCATCAATTTGCCAGTGAGCGTAAGCATGAAGGTGAGAATGGACACGGCAACGGGACGGCGCACGCCATCGGGCGTTATGCAAAGGGCTATGTCGGCCTTGGTGCAGGCTGCAACATCAACGGTGTCGTAACCCACTCCAAACCGGGCAACGACACTCAGCCGCCCGCTATTGGGAACGCTCTCATGACCAAAGCGATGAGTGAGAAGAATCAATGCATCGAAATCCTCAAGCTGATCCGCGCGCAACGGATTGGCCACCTCCAGAAACTGCACCTCGACACCAGGCGCCGAACGCAGCGGTACAAGATCGAAATCCGGATAGACCGGCGTGCCATCGGCCTTTTTGAAATCCCCGGACAATGCGACGCGGAATGAACGTGTCATGGCTTGCAACCATCCCGGAGAGTTTTCAGCGCCTGGGTAAGCGCATCACGCAGAACCCAGACATCGCCGGAATAGCAGCAGAAATCGAACCCCTGCTTGTAGAGGGCGATGCCCAGATCCGTTGTCGGCACCAGCCGCCCGAGCGACTTGCCATACTTCTTGGTTGCCGCAACCGTGCGCTCAATCGCCTTGAGGAATTTCGGATTATCAAATTCACCGGGGATGCCGAGGGACACCGAAAGATCGAAATGGCCAACCCAGAGCACATCAACCCCTTCCACTGCCGCTATGGCGTCAGCGTTCTCAGCCCCCTCCGCCGTTTCAATCTGGCAGAAAAGCGTTGTGCGCTCATTGGCGCCGGCCAGTTTTTCCGGCACGGAACCGCCGGTGTAGTTGTCATGGGCCACGCCCAACGCCACGCCGCGCTTGCCAAGGGGAAAATACTTCATGCAGTCAACGACGGCCTTGGCTTCCGCAGCCGTGCCCACCATCGGAATCATGATACCTTCCGCGCCCATATCGCACGCGCGCGCGATATGGTGGTATTCCTTTGAAGGGACACGTACGATCGGCGCCACATCAGCGGCCTCAAAATAGCGTATGGCACTCTTCACAGTTTCAAAGCCGAAGCCGGAATGCTCCAAGTCAAACAGGGCAAATTCGCAACCGGCTGCCTTCATGATATGGCCGATCCCCGGTGTGGCAAACTCTACAATGAAATGGCCGAGTTTGATTTTCTTGTTTTGGGCCATTGTTTTCAGCGTATTACGAGGCATTTTTTCACCTTATTATTCAGGAACTCTATGATCCTTCGCAGGCCAATGTGTATTGAGCGACAGTCTTCGTCAGAACGAAAATCTCGCTTTCACGATTGAACATTTCAAAATGCGGGGTTTCAAGATGCGCGTCGAAGGCGGCACGGTCATCATAAATTTCATAAAGGAAAACTCTGTCACCCGCACCGGCTGGCACCAATACGTCGAAACGCTGACATCCCGGTTCGTGGGTGCAGGAATCCTTTGCATTTTTGTCAATGAGTTTTCGGAAAGCTGCCATGGAGCCGGGCTTCAAAGTGAAATCGACGGTAATGGCGAAGGCTGTCATTTTTTGGCCTCGCTTACTTTCCAGTAGAGAGTTGCGACCTGCTCCAGATGGGCACGCATTTCAGCTGCAGCAGCATCGGGATCACGGGCCGCAATGGCCTCATAAATGGCTACGTGGGCCCGGTAGGCCAGCTTGTTCTGACCGGGATAGCTCAGTGTCACGTGGCGCTGGTCAACCAGCCATTCGATGATGGCGGAATGCAACGTTGTATAAATTGGATTGTTAGGTACTGTCGCAATGGCAAAATGGAAGGCAACATCGGACTGTTCAAATCTCCTGGTGTCGCCAATCGACTCCTGGTTGTTATCGAGGGCGGTCTTGAGCCTCGCAATGTCGGCATCGCTGGCCAGACGTGCTGCATCCCGCACCAAACCCGTTTCAAACAGAATCCGCGCATCCTGGAAATGTTTGATGCCTTCCGACGCCGATAGGAGATACCGCGCGCTGCCAGCCACTGAATGCATCACTCCGCGGACCGATGGTACTGCCACTTGGGCCCGGGCACCAGGCCGCATTTCGACAAGACCCATTCTCTGGAGATGAAACAGGGCTTCCCGAACGGCTGGGCGCCCTACCCCGAATTCTTTCATTAGATCGCGTTCTGATGGCAGTTCTGCACCAGCCGACAGGCTTTGCTCATGGATGCGGCGTTCAAGCACATCGGCCACTTGCTCGAAAATCTTGGAACGCTTGATCACGATCATGGTGGTATGCCTGTTATACCACTATCTTGGAGAAAAGACTTTCTGTTGTCAACACGACATGGGTGAGTTCAACTCACTTGTCGGTCAACCACTCGACGATATTTCGCCATAGAGTTGAATAGCCGGGCCATTCGTAAAATCCGGCCGGCAACCAGTGCGGGCTGACATCAGATGTCCAGGCCAGCGTGCGCCCTTTGCCATATTTTCCCGTAACCAGTAGCGGGTGTCCGCCCTGCTCTGCCGGAAGGCTCGCAAGGACTTCAACGCTGTCCAGCTTTTTGACCCTGACTTCATTGGCCCCCAGCAGAAGCGGCCACTCCCCTTCCACTCCCCTCAGGATCGGATGGCGCAAATGCCTGTGGACATCGGCAATGAACCCTTCGGGCACCTCGAGCCGGTCATCGTAGGGCAGGCATTCCACTGGCAGCGCTTCTTCTACCGCCGTACGATGCCAGCGGGCACGTCCATCAATGCCCTGGAAACTGAAATAGCCGCCGATCATGGCAAGCCCGCCGCCAGCCGCCGTCCAGTCGCGCAGGAGTTTGAGACGGTTTGGAACAGGCTTCCCGCGCATCCAGACATCGGGATGAAGAAGCAGGGAATTTGCCCCGATGTCGGATAGCAGGATAGCATCATAGACGTTCAAGCCGGCGAGATCGAAAGGAAATTTCTCAACCGCCTCATGGGCGGACATATGGATCAATTCGAACTGTGTTTCGGCCAGCGCCCTGACCAGCGGTTCCGCGCCCGAATGAAAGGTGACGCTGCCAAACTGATCGAATCCTTTGAAGTGTGAAGCCGAACTCATCCATGTTTCGCCAACCAGCAGAATCTTCTTTTTGGTATTTGACACAATGAATACTCCCTGCTTGTGTTTATCATCGCATTTAGACAGATCACTGACTCTGCTGCAATTCCAAAGTCAGGCGTGGCGCGCCACCCAGATCACATGGCGGCAACGGTAAGGGGAATTCGCCTTTGCGAAAAGCAATCATCACCGGCGGGGCACGCGGCATCGGCTGGGGCATCGCCGATGCCATGCTGGAGGCAGGCTTCGCCGTGACAGTGACCGGATTGGCCCAGCAGGAAATAGACGCCGCCCCAACGCGTGCACACCTGCAAGCCTTGCAACTTGATGTGACAAACGATGCCGAAGTCATGGCTCTGCTGACCCGGTTTGACAGGCTGGACGTGCTGGTCAACTGCGCCGGCATCATCATGCGCGGCGCCGAATATGACATCGAGACTTTCAAGAAGGTCGTGGACGTGAACCTCACGGGGACCATGCGCATGTGCGTGGCCGCCAGACCCCTTCTCGCGAGCTCAAAGAACGCGGCGATTGTAAATACGGCCTCAATGCTCTCTTTTTTCGGCGGGCCCCTGGTTCCGGCCTATGCCGCTTCCAAAGGCGCTATTGTCCAACTCACCAAGTCCCTGGCGGTGGCCTGGGCTGGTGAAGGCATCCGCGTGAATGCAATCGCGCCTGGCTGGATTGCCACCGATCTGACCCAGGGCCTGAGAAGCGATGAAACACGCTCGGCCGCAATCCTGGCTCGCACTCCCATGAAACGCTGGGGCGAAGCCTCTGATATCGGCGGCAGTGTGGTTTATCTATGCTCCGACGCCGCCCGATTTGTAACCGGAACCGTGCTGCCCATCGATGGCGGCTATGCAGCAATGTGAGGGAACTCAACCATGGATAAATCTGACGCACGGATACCCTACCGCCACCCGCAGCCCAAGGAAGCCTTTCCCGAACTCGTGATCCCCAACGCCATTCCACAGGATGAGCGCCTTTGGGTGCCCCAGCAGGAAAACGTCTGGTTCCGGCCGCTCTGCCTTTCAACGAGTCGTGGCTATTGGGTTAACCTGCTGAGGGTGCGCAAATCCGGCGTGCTCTCGCGCCACAGACACCCCCAGCCCGTACATGGCTTCGTCCTGAAAGGCAGTTGGCATTACCTGGAGCACGACTGGACCGCAACAGAGGGCGCATATGTTTATGAGGCGCCCGGTGAAACCCACACCCTCGTGGTCGAGCCCGACGTGCCCGAGATGATCACGTTGTTCCAGGTCAATGGCGCCATGATCTATGTTGACCCCGATGGGGCCGTACAGGGTTATGAGGACGTGTTC
>JBAVOA010000100.1:0-10509 GCA_049691635.1 Aestuariivirga sp.
GTCCAGATGCACGTCAAGGCAGCCCATGTAGGGCAGATTTTCGCTGGAGACATCGGCATCGGGAAAGGCCAGCTGCAGGGCTTCGCGGGACTTCGGGCCGGAGACGGCCATGCCCGCCCATTCGTCGGTGAGCGAGGTGACATGGACTTTCAGACCGGTCCAATGGACCTGCAGCAGATATTCAAGCCAGGACATCACCTCGCCGGCCTGGGCCGTCGTGGTGGTCAAATAGAATTGCGTATCGGAAATGCGCGTGGTGGTGCCGTCATCCAGCACCACGCCGTCATCATTCAGCATCACACCGTAGCGGGCGCGGCCCACGGGCAGCCTGGCAAAGCCATTGACGTAAACACGGTTGAGGAATTCCGCCGCATCAGGCCCCTGCACATCGATCTTGCCGAGGGTGGAAACATCGGCGAGGCCCACGCCCTTGCGCACCAGTTCCATTTCCCTGATGTAAGCGGTTTCGGGTGTGTTTCCAGCCCAGGCATAATACCACGCCCGCATCCACAGGCCCGCTTCAATGAAGGTGGCACCATGGGCCTTGTTGGCATCATGGAGCGGCGACAGGCGGTAGGGCCTGAAGTGATGGCCGATGGTGCGGCCCGCAATGGCGCCAACCGCAAGCCCCGTATAGGGCGGGCGGAAGGTTGTCGTTCCGGCCTGGCTGATCGGCATGTCGCGCAGGCCCGCCATGATGGCGAGGGCATTGATGTTCGAGGTCTTGCCCTGGTCGGTGCCCATGCCAAGGGTGGTGTAGCGTTTCAGATGCTCGACGCTGACGTAGCCTTCCTGGTGGGCGGTCTGTATGTCCTTCAGCGTCACGTCCGATTGCACATCGACAAAGGCCTTGCCCTTGCCCGCCGCCGTTGGCTGCCACACGGGCATGATGTGATAGGCGCGGTCCTTGCCTTCCGGCGGAGCGACCGGCTTCGGCGTCTTGCCAAGACCGGCAACGGCTTTTGCGCCCATCTCATTGCCATCCTTCACGGCGACCAGCGTGCCGAAGCGGCCCATCACAGCGCCCGCGCCGGAATGCGTTGCCGCAAATCCGCCGGGCACGAAGGCTGCAATCTTTTCATCATAGGCGGGCTTGATCCCGCCGTGGGAAGTGAGATGCACCGTGGGGCTCCAGCCTCCGGACATGGCCAGCACATCGCATTCAATGGAGGCAGCATGGGCGCCCGCGAGTTGCACGCGGCTCACCTGCTTTGCCCCCTCCACATCGGCAACCCCGGTGCCCGGGAACATCGCCATGCCGAGCATCGCGGCCTTCGACAGCAGGTCAGACGGAATGATCTTGCGGTGGTCGGCCATGGTGACAGCGATGCCCGCTTCCGCGAGATCAAATGCGGTCAAATAGGCCGTATCATTGTTGGTCACCATGCAGACGCGCTTGAGCGGGGCCACGGCGAAGCGGTTGAGATAGGTGCGGAGCGCCGAGGCCAGCATGACGCCGGGCCGGTCATTGTTGGAAAAGACCAGTGGCCTTTCCATGGCTCCCGTCGCGAAGACAATCGCTTTTGCGCGGAGTGAAATCAGGGTCTGGCGCGGCTTGCCCTTTGCGGCATCGTGGACGGCGTGGCGTTGCAGCAGGACCACCAGGTTATCGTCGTAAAGCCCTTGCGCGGTTGTCCGTGCGCGGATTTTCACGTTTGAAAGTGAAGCCAATTCAGCAACTTGGGCTTTGCGCCAGGCTTCAAGCTCGCCCATCCGTTCAGAGAGCAATTGCCCGCCCAATTCTGAATCCTGTTCCACGAGAACGACACGGGCACCCGAACGCCCGGCGGTCAGGGCAGCGGCAAGTCCGGCAGGGCCTGATCCCACCACCAGCACATCGCAGAAGTCATGGGCCGTGTCGTAGCGATCCGAATCCTTTTCATAACTGCCTTTGCCGAGACCAGCAGCGCGCCGAATGAAGGGCTCGTAGAACATCCAGGATTTTTTGAACGGACCCATAAAGGTCTTGTAGTAGAAGCCCGACTGGAACATGGGAGCCAGCAGCGAGTTTACCGCCATCACATCAAAGTCCGGCGAAGGCCAGGCGTTCTGTGATTTCACCGTCAGGCCTTCGGTGAGGTCAACCGTGGTTGCGGGAATGTTGGGTTCATTGTTTCCGAGAGTGAAGAGGCCGTTGGGTTCCTCAACGCCGGCGGAGACAATGCCGCGGGGCCGGTGATATTTGAAACTGCGCGACGTCAGGGTCTTGCCGTTGGCGAGCAAGGCGGAAGCTAGGGTATCGCCCGCAAAACCATTCAGCGGCTTGCCGTCATAGGTGAAGCTGATCGCCTTAGTCCGGTCAATGCGGCCGCCCTTCTCAAGCCTGCGGAAAGCGGTCATGGCGCTTCTCCGATCTCATTGGTGGCCGTGTTGCGGCTCAGCTTGAACCACTGCCTGCAGCCCAGCACGTGCTGCCAGTATTCGGTGTGGGGGCCCTTGGGATTGTCGAACAGGAAGTAATAATCATGCCAGGCCTTGAGGTCGCCTTCGCCATGCTTGGGGCGCTGCTTCGCGGCATCGCCGCCGTAGCGGAATTCGCTGACGTCCCGGTCGCCGCAATGGGGGCAAGGAATTCTCATTGCTTGTACGTCCAGTTGCCGATGCCGTAATCGTCGAGCTCGCGGCCCTTCGCGAAGCGGTCGAGGGAATAGCAGCGGTTCAGTTCATGCTCTTCGTCATGGGCGATGGTGTGGGCGAAAGTCCAGCCGCTGGCGGGCGTAGCCTTGAAACCCTGGTAGCACCAGCCGCCATTGAAATAGAGGTTCTTGATACTGGTGCGGCAGATGAAGGGGCTGCCGTCGGGAGTCATGTCCATGATGCCGCCCCAGTGGCGCAGGAGACGCAGCTTCGACATGAAGGGCAAAAGTGAGACGGCGCATTCGGCCACGGTCTGGATGCGGGGAAATTGCCCACGCTGGGTATAGGTGTTGAAGCCGTCGATATGGCCGCCGAAGACCATGCCGCCCTTGTCGGATTGCGAGAGATAAAACAGCTCGGCTCCCCAGGACACCACATGATGCACCATGGGCTTCACCGGCTCGGTGACGAAGGCCTGCAGGATGTGGCTCTCAATCGGCAGGCGCAGCCCCGCCATCCTGGCCACATGCGAGGAATGGCCCGCCACGGCAATGCCGATTTTTCCGGCCAGGATTTTGCCGCGCGAGGTTTCAACGCCCACGGCCTTGCCTTCGTCCATGGCAAAGCCGGTGACTTCGCAATTCTCGATGATGTCCACGCCCAGCGTATCGGCGGCGCGGGCATAGCCCCAGGCCACGGCATCGTGGCGCACGGTGCCAGCGCGTTCCTGCAGGATGCCGCCCCAGATGGGCCAGCGGGCGTCTTTGGAATAGTCGAGATAGGGCAGAAGCTTCATCACCTCGCTACGGTCCAACAACTCGGCGTCAATGCCGTTGAGCCGCATGATGTTGCCACGCCTGGCGAAGGTGTCGAGTTGAACCGGACTGGTGGCCAGCACCACCTGTCCCCGGTGGGAGACCATCACATTGAAGTTCAAATCGTGGGAAAGGCCCTCCCAAAGCTTCATCGAGTGTTCAAAGAACTGGGTGTTGCCGTCGATCACATAGTTGGAGCGGATCAGCGTGGTGTTGCGCCCGACATTGCCGGAGCCGATATAGGCCCGCTCGAGCACGGCCACGTTTCGCATGCCATGGTTCTTGGCGAGGTAATAGGCCGTGGCAAGACCATGGCCGCCGCCGCCGATGATAATGGCATCATAGGAGCTCTTGGGTTCCGGCGCGCGCCACGCCCGCGGCCAGGGCCGGTCAGGCTGCAGAGCGTGCTGGGCAAGGGCCAATGCTGAATAAGGTTTGAACACGTCCGACCCCTACCAGAAATCCACGGCAACCGACAAGACGCGGATTTTTCATCCCCGGCGCTTGACCCATTCCACCGCTTCGCTGAGCAGCAGGGCGGCCACCCCCATGGACAGGAAGCCATAGACCAGTGGCAGGATTGTGCCGTCATACTGCTGGCCGAACCAGCCTCCGATGGCAAGCGCCACGAGGGACGACAGGGTGCCGGAAATGGCCGCTGCCATGCCCGCGATGTGGCCCACGGGCTCCATGGCCATGGCGTTGTAATTGCCAAACAGGATGCCACAGCAAAAGAACGTGCCGAACAGGTAGAGGCCAAGCGTCCAGAGCGGCGGATGGCCAGCAAAAGTCAGGGCAACAATGAGGAAAATAGTTGAAAACACAACGCAGCCGCGCACCGCCCATTTGGCGAGGAAACGCATTCCGTGACGCATCACCATGCGGCCGTTGAAAATCATGGCAAAGGCGATGGCCACGGCAAACAGGCCAAACCACACGGCGAACCATTCTCCCTGGGCATATTGCTCGGCAAATATCTGCTGCGAGGTGCCGAGGTAGCTGATGAAGGAGGCAAAGATGAAGCCCACCGCAACGGTGTAGCCCCAGGCCATGGGAAAGCGAAAAAATTCACGCGCCGAGCGGAACAGGTTCCCGGCCGAGAACCCCACACGCTTTGCGCGCGGCAGGGTTTCCTCCTGGCGCAGTTCAAGGAAAATCGCGGCAATTGCCGCCATCACAGCCAAGCCAATAAAAATCATCCGCCAGCTGGCCACGAACAGAACAAGCTGGCCGATGGAAGGTGCCAGGATCGGCACCAGCATGAACACCGACATGACGAAGGACATGATGCGCGCCATGGCGGCACCGCCCTGCCCGTCGCGCACCATGGCCATGGAGACAATGCGGGGGCTGGCCGCACCGAAGCCCTGCAGGGCGCGGCCCGCCAGCAGCATCTCGAAGCTTGTCGAAAACAGGCACAGGGCGGAGCCTGCGAGATAGATGAGCAGGCCTGCAAAGATGGCAGGCTTGCGGCCCGTGCTGTCGGAGATAGGCCCGGAAAGCAGCGTGCCGATGGTCATGCCGGCAAAGAACGACGTTATGATGTATTGCCGCTGGTTGGGATCGGACACGCCGAATTCACCGGCCATGGTGCCGATCGCCGGCAGCATGGTGTCGATCGACATGGCCACCATGGCGGTGAGCAGGGCCACAAGGAATATGAATTCCTTCTGCGAAGTGTGTTCGTTGGTCATCTATTTCAATTCTATTTTATGAAACGCAGGGCTCGCATCACGTCAAAGATGGTCGTGGTTTCAACCCGGTTGGTGCGATTGCCGATATACTGGCAGCCCGGGTAGAAACTCTTTTCGTAAGCCAATACCGGGCTCATGTAAGTCACGTCCAGGGTAAATTTCTCCGGGAGCGGCAGCAGGCAATCTTTCAGTTTGCCACGCAACGACTTTTCGACTCCCGCCCGGATTGCGTTTTGCGCGGTGAGAGGCGTCATCGAAATCGTCGATTGCCCCCGGCCCTCTTTCACCGCCAGCCGTCCGATATGGGAATTGGTTGCCTCAATTTCAGTCATCAGGGCCTTGTCACCGCTCACGAACACGGTGGGAACGCCGAGGCTGGATGCAGCCAAGGCGCAGAGCCGGAATTCGGACGCAGGGGTGCCGTTCAGCGTGATCATGTGGGTGCGGGTATTAAGCGTATGGGCAAGGCTGTTGCCCTCGGAACCGACGCCGGCATGGTGGCCAATCATCACCAGCGCGGCAAAGCTCCCGTCCAGTTCCTGGATCATGCTGTAGGGGTGGCCGGACCATTCGCGGATCAACGTCACGTCGGCCGGTAACATGGTTGTAATCAGGTTACGCCCGCTATCGTGGGCATCCTTCACCCAGATTTCCGTGGCGCCGGCGGCACGCGCGCCATCGATGGCAGCGATGGCTTCGCGGGTCATGATCTCGCGGAATTCAGCCCCGTCGGCATGGCCCTTTTCGGCCTCGTCCCAATGGGTTATGCCAGCCACGCCTTCAATATCGACACTGATATAGACTTTCATTTTCGCTAAGCTAGTTCCCATGAAGATTGATTCCAACCGCCGATCCGTCGACCTAGACCCGCGCGAGGCGCAGTTCTATGAAAATCCCTATCCGGTTTACCATGAACTGCGCCAGAAGCTGCCGGCATTCAAGTGGGAGCAATATGGCTATTGGTGTTTTCCAAATTTCGAGGATGTGAATGCGCTGCTGCGCGACCGGCGCTTCGGGCGGCAGATTCTCCATGTGGCCAGCCGCGAGGAATTGGGCCTTGCCGAAATCCCTGCCCGCCTGAGACCCTTCTATGATTTTGAGGCGCACTCGCTTCTGGAACTTGAGCCTCCGGTGCACACGCGGCTGCGCGGGCTGGTCAGCCGGGCCTTCCTGTCACGCCAGGTGGAGCGCCTGCGGCCGAAAATAGAGAGTCTTTCCAATCGCTTGATTGATGGCTTTGAGGCAAAGGGTGAAGTCGACCTGCTCTCGGCCTACGCCACGCCCATTCCGGTCATCGTCATCTGCGAGTTGCTGGGCGTTCCCACGGACATGGCGGAGCAGCTTCTGCGCTGGTCCCACGACATGGTGGCCATGTATATGGCGCGGCGTGACCGGGCGGTGGAGGACGCCGCCGTCAAAGCCACGATTGAATTCAGCGACTATATGCGAGGGCTGGTGAATGCCCGCCGCAAGGACCTCAGCGACGATCTGCTGTCGGCGCTGATCCGGGCCGAAACCGAGGGACAGAAGCTTTCCGAAAACGAGTTGATCACCACAGCCATCCTGATCCTGAATGCGGGGCATGAAGCTACAGTCCACGCGATTGGCAATGGCGTGAAAACCCTGCTTCAGCTTGGCGTGACAAATCCCATCAACGAAAGCCTGATTGAAGAGACTCTGCGCTTTGATGCGCCGCTGCATCTGTTCACCCGCTATGCGCTGGAAGACATGGAATACGCCGGGATCAAACTCAGGAAGGGTGAAGAGGTGGGCCTGATGCTGGGTGCCGCCAACCGCGACCCTGCCCGCTTTGCCAACCCGGACCAGTTCATCGCAACGCGCGATCTCAACCCGCACGTCAGTTTCGGCGCAGGCATCCATTTCTGCATCGGTGCACCGCTGGCTCGCCTTGAAATGCTGATTGCCTACGAAACCCTCTTCAAACGCCTGCCAAAACTGGCATTGGCCAAGGTGTCCCACTACAAGGACGCCTATCATTTTCACGGGCTGGAAGAATTGCGCGTCGCCTTCTGATTTTTTGCCGGCACGATCAATACTTAGCGTGTCACTGACATGTCATTCTTGAGCGATAGAAAGTCTGAACGTTCATTGGGAACGTCTTTATGCACCATCAGGAAACTTTTGGAGGTCAAGTCATGACATCGCTTCGTTCAATTCTCCTATCGGGCACGATACTCGCCGGCGTTTCCGCTCCGGTTCTTGCTGGCACTATTGAATTCACCCCTGTCGCTGCGCCAACCGATGATGCCGGCAAACGGCAGGTGAATGTCTCGCAATCGGTCAAGATCGACGGTGCCGACCATGCCATCAAGTGGAACACCATGGCACGCTCGGGCCAGAAGATCGGCGATGGCCAATTCGGCGTATTGACCGACGCCAGCGGCAAGGTGCTGTTCAACAGCGACGGCACGCCATCCATTGCCGACAGCGCCGACTTCACCTCAATTCTTCCCGTGGGCGGCAAGATCTACTCCATCACCCATTTCGAATCGCGGCCGGCGGCAATGTATCTGAGCGAGATCACCCAGGCGGCTGACGGCACGCTCACACCCGTCTCCACACGGGCAATTGATTTTTCGGTCCTCGGCGGCCTGTGGAACCCCTGTGCCGGTTCCGTCACGCCCTGGAACACTCATCTCGGCTCGGAAGAATATCCGCCGGATGCGCGTTCCGTAGAGACGGCGGACTCCTATGCGGACCTTGATGAGGAAATGCTGTCGATGGCACTCTATTTTGGTGTCAATCCGGCTTTGGCGCCGCTTGCCGCCTTCAAGGCCGTATTCCAGCCCTACAAATACGGTTTCCCGGTTGAAATCTCGGTGAACGAGGCCGGAGAAACGGCCGTTGCCAAGCACTATGCCATGGGACGCGTTGCGGTTGAACTCGCGCTCGTCATGCCCGACCGGAAAACGGCCTATATTTCGGATGACGGCACAAACACCGGACTCTATCGCTTTGTGGCTGACAAGGAAGGCGACCTCACCTCCGGCCAGCTCTTTGCCGCCAAATGGAACCAGACGTCCGCCGATGGTGCCGGCTCGGCTGACATTTCCTGGGTTGACCTCGGCCATGGCAATGACGCCGATGTTGCCGCCGCCCTGAAGTTCGGCGTCAAATTCTCGGACATTTTTGAAACGGCAAAATTCAATGAAGACGGCAGCTGCCCGGAGGGTTTCCTGTCGTCAAATGCCGAGGGCCGTTCCGAATGCCTGAGGGTGAAAGCGGGAATGGAAGTCTATGCCTCGCGCCTTGAAACGCGGCGTTACGCCTCCATGCTGGGGGCCACTACGGAATTCCGCAAGATGGAGGGTCTCGCCTTCGACGGTGAGGGCAAGCGCCTGTTCCTGGCGATGTCGGAAGTTTCCAATGGCATGGAGAATGCTGCCAAGGAAAACAAATATGACAAGGGCGGCCGCAATGACATCAAGCTGGGCAAGAATGGCTGCGGCGCAGTCTATGAATTGCCGTTTGACGCGGACTACAAGGTGACCGCTGCGAAGGGCTTCATCACTGGAAAGCCGAATGAGTATAAGGATGGCCCCTATGCCGGCCAGACCTGTGACATCGATGGCATCGCCAACCCCGATAACCTGAGCTTCATTCCGGGCTACAACACTTTGCTGATTGGCGAAGATACGGGGAGCGGCCACCAGAACGACGCAAGCTGGGCGGTGAATGCCGAAACCAAGGCCATGACCCGCATCACGATGACGCCCTATGGCGCGGAAAATACCTCGCTTGACTGGTATGCCGACATCAACGGCTATGCCTATCTGACCACAGTGGTGCAGCATCCCTATGGCGAGTCGGACACGGACAAGCTGCAAAATCCGGAAGATGCCCGCGCCTATGTGGGCTATATCGGGCCATTCCCGGCCTTCAAGAAATCAGCACTGGCGCAATAGCCCTGCTCATTTCATATCGTTAAAGAACCGCCCGGTGCAAGCCGGGCGGTTTCGTCGTCGGCCGAGGCCGTTATCATGCGTCGTTTCCGCGCCTTTGGCTGACGCTTATCCGCCGCCCCTGCCTCCCTGTTGAGCCTAAAGCTAGCCCTAGTGAAACTTTCTCAACAGGCCAGACCATGACCGATGTACAGCCCGCTTCCACCGGACGCCGCTCCAGAAGTGGCGGCGGTGCCGATGCCCGCCGGGCCGCCCGCACCAATCAAATCGTTCCGCCCGCAGGCTATATCCGCCGCAAGATCAAACTCTATGAGCCCTTCTCCGACGACCAGCTGGAACTCATCGAGCACAATGCCGACATCATCCTGCAGGAAATCGGCATCGACTTCCGCGATGATGCGGAATCGCTGACCATGTGGAAGGCCGCAGGGGCCGATGTAAAGGGCGAGCGGGTTCGCTTCCCCAAGGGTCTTGTGCGCAGCCTGATTGCGACAGCGCCACGCGAGTTCACCCAATATGCCCGCAACCCGGTCAATAATGTGGTGATCGGCGGCAAGAACACGGTGTTCGCGCCGGTTTATGGCCCGCCCTTCGTGCGCGATCTTGAGGGCGGCCGCCGCTATGCCACGATCGAGGACTTCCGCAATTTCGTGAAGCTCGCCTACATGTCCCCGTCGCTGCACCATTCGGGCGGCACGGTGTGCGAGCCCGTGGACATTCCCGTCGCCAAGCGCCATCTCGACATGGTCTACAGCCACATCAAGTATTCCGACAAGCCGTTCATGGGTTCGGTCACCGCGCCGGAGCGGGCCGAGGACTCCGTCACCATGGCCAATATGGTTTTTGGCAAGGAGTTCGTTGACCAGAATTGCGTGATGATCAACCTGATCAACGCCAATTCGCCGATGGTGTTTGACGGCACCATGGTGGGAGCACTGAAAGTCTATGCCCGGGCCAATCAAGCCACGGTGATCTCCCCCTTCATTCTGGCGGGCGCCATGTCGGCGGTTACCGCCGCCGGCACGCTCACGCAAATCCTGGCGGAAGCCTCCGTCGGCATGGCACTCACCCAGCTTTGCCGTCCGGGTGCTCCGGTGGTGTTCGGCACCTTTGCCTCGTCCATGTCCATGCAATCGGGTGCGCCCACCTTCGGTACGCCGGAACCGGCCCATGTGCTTTTCGGTGCGGCACAACTTGCGCGGCGCATGGGTGTTCCCTTCCGTTCGGGCGGAGGCCTGTGCGGTTCAAAGCTTCCCGACGCCCAGGCCGCCCATGAAAGTGCCAACACATTATGGCCAACGCTTCTTGGCGGGGTGAACTTTTCGCTCCATGCGGCGGGTTGGCTGGAGGGCGGTCTCGTCAGCTCTTACGAGAAATTCATCATCGACGCGGATCAACTCACCATGTTCCAGCGTTTTGCCGAAGGCGTGGATTTCTCCGAGAATGGCCAGGCACTCGAAGCGATGCGCGAGCGGAATACGACAGGCGAGGCGCATTTTC
>JBAVOA010000101.1:0-1618 GCA_049691635.1 Aestuariivirga sp.
GGCTGGGTGACATAGCCCGGAATGGAGTCGAGCTTATCGAGCGTGCCGCCGGTATGACCCAGTCCGCGGCCGGAAATCATCGGCACGTAACAGCCGCAGGCCGCCAGCATGGGCGCAAGCATCAGCGAGACATTGTCGCCAATGCCGCCGGTCGAATGCTTGTCCACCAAGGGGCCGGGCAGATCCCATTTCAGCACGGTGCCTGAATCGCGCATGGCAAGGGTAAGGCCCACGGCTTCCTGGGGTTCCATGCCGCGAAAGAACACCGCCATGGCGAAGGCTGCCACCTGGCCTTCGGAAATCGCCCCGGTGGTCAGGCCTGCGATAAAATCCTTCACCTCGTCGCGCGAAAGCGACTGGCCATCGCGCTTCTTGCGGATGAGTTCCTGGGGCAGCATCATTTCAGGTCTTTGAAGAAGCGTGTCAGAAGAGTTCTCATGCGCGCAGCCGCCTTGGCCCCTTCCCGCTTGGTTTCCTCATGGGAGGGCGAAGCGCCTTCAATGCCCGCCGCCAGATTGGTGATCACCGAGAGGGCCGCCACGCGCAGACCGTAGCGGCGCGCAATAATTGTTTCCGGCACGGTGGACATGCCAACAGCGGTGCCGCCGATCAGGCGGAACATCTTGATCTCCGCTGGCGTTTCAAACGAAGGGCCGGAATACCAGACATAGACCCCCTGATGGAGCTTCAGTTTTTCCGCCTTTGCCGCCGCCTTCAGGGCCTTCCGCAATTTGGGATCATAGGCGTTGGTCATGGGCACGAAGTTTTCATCGCCGTGACTGCCAATCAGGGGATTCATGCCCGCCTGATTGATGTGATCGGTAAGCAGCATGATGGAACCGGGGCGCATTTTCGGATTGAGCGAGCCTGCCGCATTGGTGAGGATCAGGGTTTCAATTCCGGCGGCCTTCAACTTCTCGATGACGGGCCGCATCACGGCGGGGTTGCCGCTTTCGTAAGGGTGGGCGCGCCCGGCCAGGACGGCCACCTGCTTTCCGCCGATTTTGCCGACCACGAGTTCCCCGGCATGGCCGGAGATTTTGGGGACCGGGAAGCCTTCGAGTTCGCTGTAGGGAATGCGGACGGCATCGCTTACCGCATCGACCAGCGCGCCGAGGCTTGAGCCCAGGACAATGGCGATTTTGGGCGTGCGTCCCTCAAAGCGTTTCAACAGATCGGTCATGACAGGTTCTCCGGGCCGAAGGATGCCGGCAATAATTCATCGAGCGTAAAGGTCTGCTTCACCTTGCCATCTTCGCCGCACATGTGGATTTTCACGTCACCCTTGGCGAATTCCCTGATCTTCTGGCGGCAGCCGCCGCAAGGGGTGCAGAGCAAATCACCCGTGCCGATGACGGCCATTTCGGCGATCTGGTGTGCACCTGACATGATCATGGCGGCAATTGCCGAAGTCTCGGCACACCAGCCTTGGGGATAGGCGGCGTTTTCAATGTTGCAGCCGCCGTGGATTTTCCCATGCTCGTCGCGCACAGCGGCACCCACCAGGAATTTGGAATAGGGTGCATAGGCCTTAAGGCGGGCCGACCTTGCCGCCGCGATCAGATCATTCATGTCACCTGTCCTTGATGTAAGGAATGCCGCTGGCTTTGGGTGGTAT
>JBAVOA010000102.1:0-14122 GCA_049691635.1 Aestuariivirga sp.
ATCATGGATTGTTCGAGATCGAGATCAATTTCCGGAGCTTCGGCAAAATCCGTCCGCCTTTTGCCAAGCGGTGTCTTCTTGCTGAACTTCTCCTTGACGGCCTTGATTTCCTCGGAGATCTGCTGCCATTGCTGGTCGTCTGATTTCAGAAGGGCATTCAACCCCTTCTGCTCCTTGATCAACCCGTCATTCTCCGTGCGGATTTCCATTTCCTCGAGCTTGCGAAGAGCGCGCAGGCGCATGTTCAGAATGGCTTCCGCCTGATTGTCCGTCAACTTGAAGCGCTTCATCAGCGCGGGTTTGGGCTCATCCTCTTCACGGATGATGCGGATGACTTCATCCAGATTGAGATAGGCAATGAGGTAGCCACCGAGAATTTCCAGGCGTCTGGCAATTTCAGCGAGGCGGAAGTTGGTGCGCCGGACCAAAACGGTCTTGCGGTGCTGAAGCCATTCGCGCAGTACATCGGTCAACGACATCACAACCGGAACCTTGCCGCCAGAGAGCACATTCATATTGAGCGGAATGCGTGATTCCAGCTCCGTGTTACGGAAAATCTGCTCCATCAGGAGCGCCGGATCCACGGTACGGCTCTTTGGTTCGAGGACAATGCGGATGTCTTCGGCGGATTCATCCCTGATGTCAGCCAGCAGTGGCAACTTCTTTGCTGTCAGGAGTTCAGCGCATTTTTCGATGAGGCGGCTTTTCTGAACGAGGTAGGGAATTTCAGTGATGACAATTTGCCAACCGCTGCGCCCTAAATCCTCAGTGGTCCACCGCGCTCTGACGCGAAAGCCGCCGCGGCCCGTCTTGTAAGCTTCAAGGATTGACGCACGGTCATCAATGACAATGCCACCCGTCGGGAAATCCGGCCCGATCACAAACTGGGTGAGCTTTTCCACACCGGCATTGGGGAACTTGATGAGGTGCAAAGCCGCGTCGCAAAGCTCTGCGGCGTTATGTGGTGGAATGGAGGTTGCCATGCCCACGGCAATACCGGTTGCACCGTTGGCCAGAAGGTTCGGAAAAGCACCCGGCAAGACCACGGGCTCTTCAACCGTGCCGGCATAGTTAGCACGGAAATCAACCGCGTCCTCATCCAGGTTTTCCAGCAGGAGGCGCGCGACTTCGGTCATGCGGGCTTCCGTGTAACGATAGGCCGCTGCACTATCGCCGTCGATGTTGCCAAAATTGCCCTGGCCATCAATCAGCGGATAGCGTGAGGAAAAGTCCTGGGCCAGGCGCACGAGGGCATCGTAAATCGACTGGTCGCCGTGGGGATGGTAACCGCCCATCACGTCGCCTACGATCTTCGCCGACTTCTTGAAGGCAGCTCCAGGGTCCAGGCGCAGGAGCCGCATGACGTGGAGAAGGCGGCGGTGGACGGGCTTCAGGCCATCGCGGACGTCCGGCAAAGCCCGGTGCATGATGGTGGAAAGCGCATAGGCGAGATAGCGCTCTTCCAGCGCTTCACGCAGCTGGATGGGCTCAATATTGTTGGGGTCCTGGGGCGGTTTTACGGGCTTGCTCATGATTCGCTGCAGTATATCACGCGCGTTGCACGAGAACCTTGCAAACGGGCTTTTTGCCCCAGATTTGATCGGCGGCACGGCGCACGGCTATGCGAATGGTTTCCGCCACAAGGGCATCGTCCTTGCGCCTTGGCCTAGGCATAGACTCGAAGGCATCCTCGGCTGCTTGCAACAGATCATCCTCCAGCCCTGCAGGCAGGCCATCACCAATCAGTTGCATGTCGTCAGCGAGCTGGAGCTTTTCGTCGAGCACGATGGACACAAAGGCGGCACCGACGGCGGAGAGTTTGCGGCGCTGTTTGGCTGGCCCTTCCTCAGCGGGAACGATGAGCTTGCCATCGACATGCAAGCGGCCGGTTGGAGCTTCATCGACAATTTCCAAGTTTCCAGGACACAAGCGCATCACCTGGCCATCCACCGGAACAAGCGCCTGGGAGATGCCGCACTCCTTGGCAAATTTGGCATGGGCGCGGAGGTGGCGCGGCTCGCCATGCATGGGCACCAGAGCCTTTGGTTTTAACCACTCGTACATCATGCGGAGTTCACCCTGGCGGGGATGGCCCGAGGTGTGCACCAAAGCCTCATCAGCGGTGATGACATCAACATCCAGCTTGGCCAGATTGTTGTGGACCAGGGAGACTTCCTTCTCATTGCCGGGAATTGTCCGGGACGAGAAAATGACGAGATCGCCTTTTTCAAGCGCCACATGTGGGTGCTGGTCTTCGCCAATGCGGGCAATCGCAGCACGGGGTTCCCCCTGGCTCCCGGTGCACAGCAGCATGATCTTGTTCACTGGCAAGTAGCCAAATGATTCCTCGTCCAGGAACTCTCCAGCATCGCGGAGGTAGCCGCAGGCACGGGCCGCTTCGATCGTATTGCGCATGGCCCTGCCGGCGATCACGACTTCACGCCCATTGGCGCGCGCTGCCTGCACGGCGGCCGCTACGCGATCCACATGGGACGCAAAGGTGGTGATGGCCACCCGGCCCTTCGCATGTTTGACGATGTCGGCGATTGTCGCGGCAACATCACGTTCGGACGGCGAGAAGCCCTCGCGCAGCACATTGGTAGAATCGCAAACCAGAACATCCACACCTTCATTGCCGATTTCAGCGAGGCGTTTTTCATCAATACCTTCGCCGAAGGTAGGGGTGCGATCGATTTTCCAATCGCCAGAATGGAACACGTTCCCATGGCTTGTCTTGATCAGCAGCGCGCAGGGTTCCGGAATGGAATGGGTGACATTCACAAATTCAAGATCGAAGGAGCCCACTTTGAATTTTCCACCGAGCGGAATGACATGAACCTTCACATCCTCATCAAGCCCATGCTCCTTGAGCTTGTTGTACAACAAGGCTGCGGCAAAAGGCGTGCAATAGATGGGGCATTTTAACTGGGGCCAGAGCCATGGCACGCTGCCGATATGGTCCTCGTGGCCATGGGTCAGCACCAGCCCAGCAAGTCTCTTCCGGTTTTTGGCAATAAAGGAAACATCGGGGAGCACCACGTCGATGCCGGGATCGGATTCTTCGCCAAACTTGACACCAAGATCAACCATAAGCCAATCGCGGTCATCGGCGGTACCGATGCCGTAGCAGTAGCAATTCATGCCGATTTCACCGGTGCCACCCAGAGGCAGCATCACAAGATCCTTGGCGTGGGAATTTTTCTTCTTCGGATTCATATTTTTCCCGATCGCGTTCTTTCAACTTCCGCAAAACGGACGTCGCCGGCGTGAACCTGTTTTCGGGTGCCGTCGTCCAGTGCAATGAGTAAGGCGCCGTCCGCGCCCAACCCTTCAAAACGGCCCGTTGTTCCGTCCACTGAAACGTCCTTACCGACACCTGCGGCGCTTTCCAACCACGCCTTTCGGATAGCCGGAAAGCCCCTGCCCTCATCCCAGATACCGATCCATTTCGATAGGTGCGCTACGAGTTGCGGCAAGACTTGCTCGGGCGTGAACTGGCCTCCGAGGGATGCGACGGGGTATGGGGTTTCACTTGGCGCATGGGCCAGATTGATGCCGCAGCCCAGGGCAATCCGAGTTGGTTCAGCGCCTGCTACCTCGGCCAGCAGGCCGCAACACTTCGCGCCGTTCATCAGCACATCATTGGGCCATTTCAGCAGAAAGCTCTCTTTGGGCAACAGGTGGGACGCCAGTTCGTGAACTGCAACAGCGGCAACAAAGCTGATCTGGGCTACCACCTGCACAGATGCCGCCGTTTGAAAAAGGAATGTGACATAGAGATTTCCCGGCTCGGAAACCCAGGTACGGCCGAGCCGCCCACGGCCGCCTGTCTGTTCATCGGACCAAATCCACAAGGGGCCGCATTCATCGCCTTCAGCCAGCCTGCGGGCTTCAGCATTGGTGGAATCAATCCGTTCAAAATGAATAAGTCGATGACCGGCAGGGAGTTTCAATAGAGCGACTTGGCGGCTACTTCCGCTAGATTTACGAGGTAATTGGCGAAGCCTACAAACAGCACGGCAAAGGCACCGCTGGCGTAAGCCACCCACTTCACTTCGCCGTCCAAGGCATCGAACTTCTCCGCCGGGTCATCAAAATAGATGATCTTGACGATCCGCAGGTAATAATAAGCGCCCACCACGCTGGCGACAACGCCAATCACCGCGAGCGCATAGAGCCCCGACTTCACGGCCGCGAGGAACACAAAATACTTGCCGAAGAAACCCGCCAGCGGCGGGATTCCCGCCAGTGAAAACATTAGCATGGCAAGTACAAAAGCCAGTGCCTTGTTGTTGTTGGCGAGCCCTGCGAGATCGGAAATCGCTTCGACATGCTGTCCCTTGCGGCGCATGGCCAGAACACAGGCAAACACGCCAAGCGTAGAAATAAGATAGATCATCATATAGACGATCACGCCCCTGACACCCTCCTGGCTTCCGGCCGCCAGTCCGACAAGCGCAAATCCCATGTGACCAATAGACGAATAGGCAAGAAGGCGCTTGATGTTGTTCTGGCCAATGGCGGCAAAAGCCCCCAGCACCATGGAGGCAATGGAGACGAAGACAAGAATTTGCTGCCAGTCTTGAACCACGGCGGCGAAGGGCGAAATCATGACCCTGAGGAACAGGGCCATGGCGGCAATCTTGGGGGCAGCGGCGAAGAAGGCCGTTACGGGAGTGGGTGCGCCTTCATAGACGTCAGGCGTCCACATATGGAACGGCACCGCCGAGACCTTGAAGGAGAGGCCCGCGATAATGAAAACGAGGCCAAAGACAAGTCCCAGGCTTGAACCGCTTGCCGTGAGTGCGGCAGCAATCTGCGGGAAGCCGGTGGACCCAGTAAAGCCATAGACAAGGGAGGAACCATACAACAGCATTCCGGACGACAGTGCGCCGAGCACAAAATACTTGAGGCCCGCTTCCGAGGACTTGGCGCTATCGCGGTCAATTGCAGCCACCACGTAAAGAGAAAGCGACTGCAGTTCGAGGCCTACATAGAGCGAGATCAAGTCGTTGGCGGAGATCATCATCATCATGCCGACGCTCGCCAGCATCACCAGGATGGGATATTCAAAGCGCGCCATCTTTGCGCGTTTCATGAAGTGGGTGGACAGAATAATGGCCACGGCCGACCCGAAGAGCGCCATGACTTTCATGACACGGGCAAAGGTATCAACCACAAAACCACCACCAAAAGCCGTTACCTTGCCGTCGCCGCCTAATATCACCAGAGCCGCCACGAGGCCAAGGGAGACAACGGCACCCAAGGTCACATGATCATTGGCATCGCCCTTCTTGAATACGCCATACATCAGCAAGGCCATGGCAAGGCAGGCCAGAACGATTTCCGGCAGGCTGGCCACGGCATCGTAATTTTGCAGCATATTCATTAGCAGGCCTTCATTGCAGCGAAGCGGTGGCGACTGCCTGGGCCGCAGCCGCCGCGGTCTGAACCGTCTTCATGAGATTTTCAACGGATGCGCCGAACACATCGAGGACCGGCGCGGGGTAAACACCAAAGAGAATGGTGAGGATGACGAGTGGAGCCAAGGTGGCCAGTTCGCGGGGCGTCATGTCCACAATATGGGCAAGCGATGACTTCTCAAGCTTGCCGAACACCACGCGGCGATAGAGCCACAGGGCATAGCAGGCCGAGAGAATGACGCCTGTCGTGGCGAAGAAGGCAACCCAGGTGTTGTTCTGGAAGGTGCCCAGCAGGACCAGGAATTCACCCACAAATCCCGACGTTCCCGGCAGGCCGACATTTGCCATGGTGAAGAGCATGAAGGTGAAGGCATAAAGCGGCATGCGGCTGACCAGCCCGCCATAGGCGGCAATTTCGCGGGTGTGCATCCGGTCATAGACCACGCCGACACAGAGGAAGAGCGCGCCCGAAACAAGACCGTGGGAAATCATCTGGAACAGGGCGCCGTCAATGCTTTGCCGGGTCATGGCAAAGATGCCCATGGTGACAAAGCCCATGTGGGCGACGGAGGAATAGGCGATAAGCTTTTTCATGTCCTCCTGCATCAACGCCACGAGCGAGGTGTAGATGATGGCGACGACGGAGAGCACATAGACGAAAGGCTGGAAGTAGAGGCTCGCATCCGGAAACATCGGAAGTGAGAAGCGCAGGAAACCATAGCCGCCCATTTTCAGCAGGATCGCCGCCAAGATGACTGAGCCCGCCGTTGGCGCTTCAACGTGGGCGTCCGGCAGCCAGGTGTGAACTGGCCACATGGGCATTTTCACAGCGAAGGAGGCAAAGAAAGCAAGCCACAGCCAGGTTTGCATTTCAGGTGGAAAACCGGGGCTGCGCGAGAGCAGCGCCACGATATCGGTGGTGCCAGACTGCCAATACATGGCGATTATGGCGATCAGCATCAGCACGGAGCCAAGCAAAGTGTAGAGGAAGAACTTGAAACTGGCATAAACCCGGCGCGGGCCACCCCACACGCCAATGATCAGGAACATGGGGATAAGGCCCGCCTCGAAGAAGACATAGAACAGCACGAGATCGAGGGCGGTGAACACGCCGATCATCAGGGTTTCAAGCACCAGGAAGGCGATCATGTATTCGCGCACACGCCGTTCCACGTGCCAGCTTGCCAGAATGCAGATCGGCATAAGGAAAGTAGTGAGCATCACAAACAGCATGGAAATGCCGTCGACCCCCATTTGATAGGAGGCGATGCCGCCCAGCCATTCGTGGCGTTCCACAAGCTGGAAGCCTGAATCGCCGGGATTGAAATTGAGCCAAACCAGAAGTGAAATAACGAACGTGGCAATTGTGGTCCACAGGGCAGTCCAGCGGATGGTGCGTTTGCCGACAGCGTCTTCGCCGCGGGCTATCAGGATGAAGGCCACCCCGACAAGCGGGGCAAAGGTGACAAAAGAAAGAATAGGCCAGCCGGACATCAGCGTGTCCCTCCGAAGGTAAACCAGGACACAAGGGCCGCCACGCCGATCAGCATGGCAAAGGCATAATGGTAGACATAACCGGATTGCAGACGCACCACGCCGCGCGTGACATCAATAACGCGGGCCGAAACGCCGTCAGGCCCAAGGCCATCGATGACAAAGCCATCGCCCTTCTTCCACAGGAAGCGGCCAAGCCACATGGCGGGACGGACAAAGATGAAATCATAAAGTTCGTCGAAGTACCACTTGTTGAGCAGGAACTGGTAGAGCGGCCAGTTCATGGCCGCCAGCTTCTGTGGCAGCGCCGTGTTGCGGATATAGAACAGGAAGGCCAAGGCAAAGCCAAGCACCATGACGATGAAGGGCGACCAGACAACCCATGCCGGCACTTCATGCATGTTATGGATGATTTCATTGTCAGGGGCGCGGTAGATGGCGGATCCCCAGAACAGGGCTTCCTCGTGGCCGATGAAATATGGGGCAAATATGAAACCGGCCAGCAATGCGCCTGCCGCAAGAATATAGAGCGGAACGAGCATCACGTTGGGACTTTCGTGCACATGCTCCAGAGTATGCGCATCGGCGCGGGATTTTCCCTCGAAGGTCATGAAGGCCAGACGCCAGGAATAGAACGAGGTGCAGAAAGCGGCGATGATCAATAGCGTGAACGCGAACGTGCTATGGCCTGCGAAGGAACTCTCGATGATGGCATCCTTGGAATAGTAACCCGCCGTGAAGGGAAAGCCGGTCAGCGCCAGATTGCCGATGACCATCATCAGCCAGGTCTTGCGGATATGGGGCGCGAGGCCACCCATCTTGCGCATGTCCTGTTCGCCGGACATGGCGTGAATGACGGACCCGGATCCTAAGAACAACAGCGCCTTGAAGAAGGCGTGGGTAAAGAGGTGGAAGATCGCTACGCCATAGGCGCCAAGCCCAAGGGCCACAAACATATAACCCAATTGCGAACAGGTGGAATAGGCGATGACACGCTTGATATCGTTCTGAACGAGGCCGACGGTTGCGGCGAAGAAGGCGGTAATGGCCCCCACAATGACCACCACTTCCTTGGCGTAAGGGGCGAGTTCATAAAGCGGCGAGAGACGGGCCACGAGAAATACGCCGGCTGTCACCATGGTTGCGGCATGGATGAGGGCGGATACGGGCGTCGGGCCTTCCATGGCGTCCGGCAGCCAGGTATGAAGCAGAAACTGGGCGGACTTTCCCATGGCACCCATGAAGAGCAGCAGGCACAGGGTGGTTAGCGTATCGAAGTCCCAGCTCAGGAAATGAATGGTCTTTCCGGTCTGCGTTCCGGCGGCGGAGAAAATCGTGTCAAATTCAACTGATTGAAAGACGTAAAAGCAGCCGAAGATGCCAAGCGCAAAACCGAAATCACCAACACGATTTACCACGAAGGCCTTGATCGCCGCGGCATTGGCGCTTTCGCGCGTGTACCAGAATCCGATGAGCAGATAGGACATGAGCCCCACGCCTTCCCAGCCGAAGAACATTTGCAGGAGATTGTCGGAGGTGACCAGCATCAACATTGCGAAGGTAAAGAGCGAGAGATAGGCGAAGAAGCGTGGCTGATGTTCGTCGTGGCTCATGTAGCCAAGGGAATAGACATGCACGAGGGCGGAAATCGTGTTCACCACCACAAGCATGACGGCCGTCAAAGTATCAATCCGCAGCCTCCAATTGGCGGAAAAGGCGCCCGAATTCACCCAGCGCAGGACTTCAACCTTGGCGTCATGCCCCTCATGGAGGAAGCCCATGAACACGATCCACGACAGGACGGCGGACACGCAGAGCAGTGCCGTAGTGAGGTACATGGGCCAGGCAGGTCCATCGTAATGGCTATGGTGATCATCGTGGGCCTGCGCTGCTGACGCGGCGTGGATCCCATGGTCGCCATAGACGTCGGCATCGCTGCCCAGGTTACGGAACAGCCTGGTGCCTGCGAGCCCCGCAATGAGCGCGCCAATAAGGGGGAAGAATACGATGGCCTGATACATTGGTTTTTGCTTCAGCCCTTCATGAGATTGATATCTTCCACCGCGATGGAACCGCGATTGCGGAAGTAGGTTACAAGGATGGCCAGGCCGATTGCCGCTTCGCCCGCGGCAACGGTCAGGACCAGAAGGGCGAACACCTGCCCCACGAGATCGTGAAGCGCCGCCGAGAAGGCCACGAGATTGATATTCACCGCCAGCAGCATGAGCTCAATCGACATCATGATGACGATGACGTTCTTGCGGTTGAGGAAGATGCCGAAAATGCCGATGGTGAAGAGGATGGCGGCAACGGTGAGATAATGTGAGAGATCTATGGTCATGATCAAATCCCCTGCCCCGGCTTGACTTTGACGACTTCCATGGCGGTTGCGGGCGTGCGCGCGACTTGGACCGAGATGTCCTGGCGCTTGACGCCCTGCTTGTGGCGGAGCGTCAGGACGATGGCGCCAATCATGGCAACGAGCAGCACGAGGCCTGCTGCTTCGAAGAAGTAAACATATTTGGTGTAAAGAATCTGGCCCAAGGCTTCGGTGTTGGTGATGCCGCCCGCAGAGGGTGCGCCAGCCGCCATCAAGGCGTCGGATGAAATCGTCCAGGTGCCGAGAACCAGCGCCAGTTCCACCAGAACGATCAGGCCGATGGTTCCGCCAACGGGCAAATAGTTCAACATGCCCTGGCGGAGCTGCACGAAATCAACATCCAGCATCATGACAACGAAGAGGAAGAGCACGGCAACGGCGCCGACATAAACCACCACCAGGATCATCGCCAGGAATTCAGCACCCAGAAGAATGAACAGGCCCGCCGCATTGAAAAAGCAGAGGATGAGAAACAGCACGGAATGCACCGGGTTGCGGGATGAAATGACCATGACGGCGGAGGCCACGGCCACGCAGGCGAAGAGATAAAAGAAGAGGGCTGCTACCATGTTACTGTGTCTCCCTCACCGGTACGGCGCGTCGAGCGCGAGGTTCTGGGCAATTTCGCGTTCCCAGCGGTCGCCATTGGCCAGGAGTTTTTCCTTGCTGAACAGCAGTTCCTCACGGGTTTCCGTGGCGTATTCAAAGTTCGGCCCCTCAACAATGGCATCCACCGGGCAGGCTTCCTGGCAGAAGCCGCAATAGATGCATTTGACCATGTCGATGTCATAGCGCGTGGTGCGCCGTGTGCCGTCATTGCGGCGTGGGCCTGCCTCGATTGTGATGGCCTGGGCCGGGCAAATCGCCTCGCAAAGCTTGCAGGCAATGCAGCGTTCCTCGCCATTGGGATAGCGGCGGAGCGCATGTTCGCCCCGGAAACGCGGGCTCAAAGGGCCTTTCTCATGGGGGTAATTCAAGGTGGCCTTGGGACTTACAAAATATTTCAGCGCCAGCCAGGTGGCTGAAACGAATTCCTTCAGGAAAAGCGAGCGTGCGGCCTGTTCAAGTTTCATCTGTCATTCACCCAAACATGGCCCCGAGGCGGTTGCCGAACAGCAAGCCCAGAATTGGCATCAATACAAGACTTTGCAACTTTACCAAAGCCATGATCCGGGCCGGGTCCGCCCCTTGCGAGGCGGTTACCTTGGCCTCTTCGTAGCGCCAGCGCAGGGTGGGATAGATCAGGCGCTGCACAAGCTTCAGTTCGATCAAGCCCAGGATAAGGAAAACGAAAGCTCCAAGGGGACTGTAGGTCATGGCAGCCACCCGAACGCAACAAGGGCACCGGCAGTGATCACCACCCAGGTAAGCGACAGGGGCAGAAAGACCTTCCAGCCCAGGCGCATCAACTGGTCGTAGCGGTAGCGCGGCACAATTGCCTTCACCATGGCGAACATGAAAAACACAAAGCACAGCTTGGCCATGAACCAGACGACGCCGGGAATCCAGTTCAGCACCGGCACGTCGACAATCGGCAGCCAACCGCCAAGGAAGAGGATAGTGGTCATGGCACACATCAGGGTGATGGCCACATATTCGCCGAGCATGAAGAGGAGGTAAGGCGTGGAGGAATATTCCACCATGAAGCCTGCCACCAATTCGGACTCCGCTTCAACCAGATCGAAGGGCGGGCGGTTGGTTTCGGCCAATGCCGAGACAAAGAACACGATGAACATCGGGAAGAGCGGGATGAAATACCAATCCAGGAAGGAGTTGGGCAGGCCGAACATGGTGCCAAGGCCGGTCTGCTGGGTTCTGACGATTTCGGTGAGGTTCAGCGATCCGGCACAGAGCAGAACGGTGATGATCACAAAGCCGATGGAGACTTCATAGGACACCATCTGGGCCGCGGAACGCAGCGCCGAGAGAAACGGATATTTCGAATTGGAGGCCCAGCCACCCATGATGATGCCGTACACACCAAGCGACGAGAGCGCGAAGAGATAGAGTATGCCCACATTGATGTTGGCAACGGACCAACCGTCGGCCACGGGCACCACGGCCCAGGCGGCGAGCGACAGGGCGGCACTGATGATGGGCGCCAGCACGAAGACGCCCTTGTTGGCGCCGTCGGGAATGATCACTTCCTTGAAGACGAACTTCAGCAGGTCGGCGAAGGATTGCAGCACGCCCCAAGGGCCTACGACGTTGGGGCCGCGGCGCAGCTGGACTGCCGCCCAGACCTTGCGGTCGGCATAGATCAGGAATGACACCACGATCAGCAATGCCACAAGCAGGGCGACGCTTTGCAGCACAATCAAACCGACAAGGAACATCATCTCATTCATGATCTACTCCGCCGCCTGCAGCTTGCGGCCGTTCTTCACGGCCGAACATTCCGCCATGGTGCGCGAGGCGCGGGCGATGGGGTTGGTCATGTAGAAATCCTTGACCGGCGAGACAAAGGGTGCCGAAGCTGTCTTGCCTTCGCCACGGCCAAGTTCTGAAAGGGCTTCGGCATCGGCGGGGAAGAGTTGGTCAAGGACCGCCAAATGGGGAGCGACTGCATACATGGCCTGACGCAGTTCGCCCAAACTGTTCCAGCTTTGGGTAACACCAAGGGTGTCCGAAAGGGCGCGCAGGATGGCCCAGTCTTCCTTGGCCTCACCGGGCGGGAAAGCGGCGCGGGTCGTCATCTGGGCGCGGCCTTCGGTGTTGACATAGGTCACGGATTTTTCGGTGTAGGCAGCGGCAGGAAGGATCACGTCGGCTCGGTGTGCGCCAGCGTCGCCATGGGTGCCAACATAGACCACGAAAGTTGTAGCGAGTTCACTTGTATTGATTTCATCGGCGCCGCCGAGGAACAAGACGTCAAGGTCGCCCTTCTTGGCGGCGGCCAGAATGCCTGGTGTAGTCTTGCCGCCATCACCCGGAAGCGCGCAAACATCGAGCGCGCCGACGCGGCCCGCAGCGGTGTGGAGGATGTTGAAACCGTTCCAATTTTCCTTGACCACGCCAATTGCGGCGGCAGCCTTTGCTGCAAGCGCCAGAATCGCTGCACCATCGGGGCGGGCAAGGGCCCCCTGCCCGATGATGAACATGGGTTTCTGGGCTTTCGCTGGTGCATGTTCAGCAAGCGTGGCGAGGCTTTCAACACCTGCGCCCATGTAATGATATTTGTAAGTGAGGTCAGCTTTTTCGCCGATCACGCCAATGATGCAGCCGCCTTTCAGAACCCGCTTTCTGATACGCGCATTCAGCACCGGCGCTTCAAGGCGGGGGTTTGTGCCGATCAACATGATGGCATCAGCTTCCTCAATGCCGGCGATTCCAGAATTGAAGAGATAGCCTGCCCGGCCGCCTTGCTCGCCAAGCGGTGTGCCATCCTGGCGGCAATCAATGTTCTTGATGCCAAGCGAGGTCGCCAACTGCTTCCACGAAAAGGCTTCTTCCGCGCCGATGAGATCGCCAAGGATAACGCCCATGCGTTCCGGCTTTGACGCTTTCACCCGTTGGGCAATGCGCGCGAAGGCTTCGGACCATGACGCGGCGCGGAGCTTGCCGAACTCGCGGATATAGGGCTGGTCGAGGCGCTGGGATTTCAGGCCATCCCAGACAAATCGGGTCTTGTCGGAAATCCACTCCTCGTTCACATCTTCATGGGTGCGGGGCAGAATGCGCATGACTTCGCTGCCTCGGGCATCAACGCGGATGTTCGAACCCACGGCGTCCATGGCATCAATCGTATCAGTCTTGCGCAGTTCCCAGGGTCTTGCCTTAAACTCGTAAGGGGCAGAGGTGAGGGCTCCGACCGGGCAGAGGTCAATGATATTGCCCTGCAATTCAGAGGTGATGGCCTTGTCGAGGTAGGTGGTGATTTCCATATCCTCGCCACGGCCCGTGGCGCCCAATTCCTCGACGCCGCCAACTTCCGTGGTGAAGCGCACACAGCGTGTGCACTGGATGCAGCGGGTCATTTCGGTTTTGACCAACGGGCCGATATACTTGTCCTCAATGGCGCGCTTGTTCTCAACAAAGCGGTTGCTGGACTTGCCATAGGCCATGGCCTGATCCTGCAAATCGCATTCGCCGCCCTGGTCGCAGATGGGGCAATCCAAGGGATGGTTGATCAGCAGGAATTCCATCACACCTTCGCGGGCCTTTTTCACCTGCGGGGTTCGGGTGAAAACTTCCGGCGGTTCGCCATTGGGGCCGGGACGGAGATCGTTCACCGACATGGCGCAGGAGGCCTGCGGCTTGGGCGTGCCCTTCACTTCCACCAGGCACATGCGGCAATTGCCGGCAATGGACAGCCGTTCATGGAAACAGAAGCGCGGCACTTCCGCGCCAGCCTGTTCACAGGCCTGCAGCAGGGTGGTGCCGTTTTCGATTTCCAGCTCAATGCCGTCTATTTTAATCTTTGGCATCCCGTTTCGCCTCTCAAGCGCAGCGCTGGCTGCGCCAGCGCTCCACATCAATCACTTCCGCCCAACCAAATGCCTGATCGGATGCACCATTTTTCTGATAGTGCTCCAGCCGGTCCATGGCTTCCTGCAAGGTGGGCTGATGACCCTCTTCAACCCACCAGAACACCATGTGGGGTTTTTCCATCAGGTTGAACCACTCCTGGCGCTTCTTGTAGAACTGCACGTGGACGGTCTTGAAAACATAGTTCTCAAGCGCGTCCGGCGTTTCCCACACGGACATGTTAACCGCATAATCGTCGCCCACGCGGAAATCCGTGGCGTTGTTGTTATCGCCCTTGAGACGCCAGACAAAACCCGGCGAACGCTCGGCCAAGGCATTCACGCGGTCAAGATTGTCC
>JBAVOA010000103.1:0-9942 GCA_049691635.1 Aestuariivirga sp.
CAGTTTTTTCTTCGGCGCGGGCTTCACCTTCTTGGCGGCCTTCGCCTTACCCTTGGGCTTCACCTTCGACGTCGTCTTGCCGCGCAGGCCCGCCCTTGCCTTTTCGGCAAAGCGTACCTTGGCCATCATGATGGTCTTGAGTTCGGCGGCGGTTTTGGGCTGGCGCTTTGAGGGGGAAGCGGGCTTTGCGGCTTTCGCGGATTTTGACTTGGCTTTGGCGAAAGGCTTCTTAACTGGCTTTTTCAGGGGTCTTATCCTTTATGGGTTCTGGCGCGTTGTTTAGGGCTTCGCGGGCTGTGGTTCAAGTTGCGAATCGCGGTTGAACTTTCAGGCCGCAGGGGCATGGGCAGAAAGACCCAAGCCGGTGGCATTCGTGTGACAAGCTTGGCGGCCTGGTCGGTCTTCACGCGGCGGGCCGCATAGCGCAAGGCCGCCCGGCCGCTGAGGGCGCGCACCGAGTAGCCTGGCCGGGCGAGGAAGGCCAGGGGCAGGGCTTAGGCGATGTCGGTCCAGTGGTGCCAGCGGTGCAGATTGGCAAAGCTGTCGGCCCCCATGATCCAGATGAAATGGGCTTGGTGCATGGTCTGGCCAAGGGCCAGCAGGGTTTCCGCTGTATTGCGGGAGTTGATCTGCCGTTCCACGTCGGTCACCACAAAGCGGGGGTGCCTGGCGATGTGCCTGGTAAAGTTGAGGCGTTCGTCATACTCGCCGGTTTCACTCGGGTCCTTCAGGGGATTTTGCGGGGAAACCAGCCACCATACCCAATCCAGTTGCAGGCGTTTCATGGCATAGAGGGCCACCATGTAGTGGCCGTAATGGGCCGGATTGAAGGACCCGCCAAACAGGCCGATGCGCTGGCCGCGGCCAAAAAGCGGCGGCTTCATCATGGACGGACTTGTCCTGTCCCGCGCACCTGATATTTGAATGTGGTGAGTTGCTCGAGACCCACGGGACCACGCGCATGGAGCTTGCCAGTGGCAATGCCGATCTCGGCGCCGAAACCGAATTCACCGCCGTCGGCGAACTGGGTGGACGCATTGTGCAGGACGGTGGCGCTGTCCACCTGGTTGAGGAATTTCCGGGCGGTATTCTCGTCATCGGCAACGATGGCGTCGGTGTGCTGGGAGCCGTATTTGGCAATATGGGCCATGGCTTCATCGACACCGTCAACAACCCGGAGGGATACGATCGAATCCAGATATTCGGTTGACCAGTCTTCCTCGCTGGCGGGCTTCACATGGGCGTCGGCGGCGCGCGCCTCGGCATCGCCGCGCACTTCGCAACCGGCGTCGATCAGTGTACGGATGATAGGCGTTAAGTTTGCCTTGGCGGCGGCGCGGTCGATGAGAATGGTTTCGGCCGCTCCGCACACGCCGGTGCGGCGCATCTTGGCATTGAGCACGATGTCGCGGGCCATGTTGGGATTGGCAGACTTGTCGACATAGACGTGGCAGATGCCTTCGAGGTGGCTGAAGACCGGAACCCGGGCCTCCTCCTGCACCCGCGCCACAAGATTCCTGCCGCCGCGCGGCACAATGAGATCAATGGTGCCACCGAGGCCAGCGAGCATTTCGCCCACGCTGGCGCGATCCGTCGTGGGCGCCATTTGAATGGCGGATTTCGGTAGGCCTGCGGCTTCCAGCCCCTGCTGCAGGGCTTCCACAATGACCTTGGCGGACTCAAAGCCATCGGAGCCGCCGCGCAGGATGGCGGCGTTGCCCGACTTCATGCACAAGGCCCCGGCGTCGGCGGCAACATTGGGCCGGCTCTCGAAAATAATTCCGATCACGCCGATGGGCACGCGCACGCGCGAAATTTTCAGACCATTGGGCCGTGTCCATTCGCTCAAGGTCGTGCCTACGGGATCGGGCAGGGCGGCAATATCTTCAAGCCCTTTGGCCATGGCTTCAATGCGATTCCGGTTGAGGGTGAGACGGTCAATGAAGGAACCCTTGAGGTTCTTGGTTTTTGCTGCCGCAACTTCCGCCGCGTTCGCCACGATAAGGTGGTTTGCCGCGGCACGGATGGCCTTGGCCATGGCGAGAAGCGCCGCATTCTTTTGCGCCGTGGTGGCAAGGGCCAGCACGCCCGCCGTCTTGCGGGCCTTCAGGCCTGTCTCTTGCATGGTGCTAACGCTCACCATTGGTCATCACCAGATCATCGCGATGAATGATTTCATCCCGGCCTCTATAGCCAATGGTTTGTTCAATGTCAGCGGACTTCAACCCGGCAATGCGCGCTGCATCGCCTGAATCATAGGCCACGAGGCCGCGGGCGATCTCTTGGCCTTCGAGGGTTATCACGCTCACCGTGTCGCCGCGGGCAAAGGTGCCGCTCACCTGTTTGACACCGGCGGGAAGCAAGCTCTTGCCCTTGCCCAAGGCGGTGCGGGCGCCGTCGTCAACGACTAGGCGACCGACAGGCTGCAGGGTTCCGGCAATCCAGCGCTTGCGCGACTGCAAGGCTGACAGGGGAGCTAGGAACCAGGTGCAACGCTCACCTTTTTCAATGCGTTCCAGTGGATGGGGCTCGTGGCCCGAGGCGATGACCATATTGCAGCCCGCCCCCAGCGCAATCTTGCCGGCTTCGATCTTGGTGACCATGCCGCCGGAGCCGACGCCGGATACGGGCTTTCCCGCCATCGCTTCGATTTCGGGGGTGATTTCTTTCACTTCCGGAATGAAGGTTGAACCGGGCTTATCCGGCGGGGCCGAATAAAGACCGTCGATATCAGAAAGCAGCACCAGACAATCGGCGGACATCATGGAAGCGACGCGGGCCGCCAGCCGGTCATTGTCGCCGTAGCGGATTTCGGAGGTGGCCACGGTGTCGTTCTCGTTGATCACCGGGACTGCGCCCTGGGCAAGAAGGGTGGTGAGAGTGGCGCGGGCATTGAGATGGCGGCGGCGTTCTTCCGTATCGGTCAAGGTCACGAGCACCTGGGCCGCCACGATCTTCTTGGCAGCGAGCGCCTCCGACCAACTTTGCGCCAGGGCGATCTGGCCCACGGCGGCGGCGGCCTGGCTTTCCTCCAGCCGCAGTTTCCCCTTGGGAAGCCTCAGCGAACGGCGGCCGAGGGCGATGGCGCCAGAGGACACGACGATGACATCGGCGCCCCTTACCTTGGCCTTAGCCAGATCATCTATAAGGGTTGCCAGCCAAGCGGCTTTCACTTCGCCGGTCTTTGCATCAACCAGTAGGGCTGAACCAATCTTCACGACAACGCGCTTGGCCGATTGCAGGCGGGACTTCACGGATGCCAGTCCTCAATTTCAATGCCTCGCGCTTCCTGTCCGCGGGATGCCTTGCGGTCGGCCTGGATGACGGTGAGCAGGCGCTTCATGGTGTCATCGACATTCTTTCCGGTCGCCCCCGAAATCAGGATAGGGGTTTTCTTCAGTTTTTTCTTGAAATCGGCAAGCTTCCTTTCAAGATCCTTGTCATTGATGGCGTCGATCTTGTTGAAGGCAATGATCTCCAGCTTCCCGGATATCTCCGGCCCGTAATCCTTCACTTCCTTGCGGATGGTGCGATAGGCCTGCACCGGATCGTCGCCGGTTACATCGATGAGATGAAGGAGAACGGCGCAGCGTTCGACATGGCCGAGGAAGCGTGTTCCCAGCCCTACGCCTTCATTGGCACCTTCGATAAGGCCCGGAATATCGGCCAGCACGAAACTATTCCCCGCCGCTTTCACCACGCCCAATTGCGGATGAAGGGTGGTGAACGGATAGTCGGCGATCTTCGGCTTGGCGGCGGACACGGCCGCCAGCAGGGTTGATTTCCCGGCATTGGGTAAGCCCAAGAGGCCCGCATCGGCAATGAGTTTCAGCCGCAGCCAGACCCATCTTTCCTCGCCTTCGATGCCGGGGTTGGCATGTCTTGGCGCGCGGTTGGTGGCGGACTTGAAGTAGTGGTTGCCAAAGCCGCCGTTGCCGCCACGGGCGATGCGCACCCGGTCGCCCAGTTTGGTCAGGTCGGCAATAAGGGTTTCATTGTCGGCCTCGTAGACTTCCGTGCCGGTTGGAACCTTGAGCACGATGTCGTCCGAGTTAGCTCCGGCGCGCAGGCGGCCCATGCCGTGGCCTGCGGTCCTGACTTTGAAATGCTGCTGGTAGCGATAATCGATCAGGGTGTTGAGGCCATCCACGGCCTCCACCCACACGTCTCCGCCGTTGCCACCGTCACCGCCATCGGGGCCGCCCATTTCAATGAATTTTTCGCGCCGGAAAGATACCGCACCCGCTCCCCCATCACCGGAGCGCACATAGATTTTTGCTTCATCAAGAAATTTCATGGCGCCTTGTAACCGTTTGAACGCGCCAAGCCTAGAAATATCGCAGTGCAGCAAAATTTGTGCAATGCCACATAATGGTCACATTTTCCCAGTTTACCGGAGGTTCCCCCCCAGACATTGATGGTCATTAAAATAAAGGAGCCAGTCTATCCAAGTTTAATTTTTTGATGCGGTTATGAAACTTAAGGATAAACATGAAAAATAAACTCATTGCAGGACTTTCGGCCGTTGCGTTTGCTGTGGCTATATTTTCGGAGCCAACGGTAGCTGGCTCAAATTCAAAAACTAGTCTTTCCACGGAGCAGGTTAAACACAAGAAGCACCCCCGGGCACGCAAGGCCCGGGTCACGGAAGCAACCACGGAGCGCGTGGTGGCCCTGATCAAGGGCATGGCTCCGCGTTATGGGGTGCCGACCTGGTTTGCGCTGCGCATCGCCAAGGTTGAATCGGGCTATAATCCCAACACCCGGGGGGCGGCCGGCGAATATGGCGTCTATCAAATGAAGTGCGCCACCGCCAAGGAAATCGGGTTTTCCGGCAATTGCGCGGAACTGCTCAATGCCTCCACCAATATCCGGGTTGGCCTGACGCATCTGGCGCTGGCCATGAAGCTTTCCCATGGCAATCTGCGGATGGCGGCCTCAAAGCACAATGGCGGTTTGGGCCGCAAGAAGCTGGTTCAGCGGTACGTCGCCATGGTTTTCTAGATTGCATTGGTAATGCGTAAAACAAAAGGAGAGGCAAACGCCTCTCCTTTTTTAATGAGGACTGTCGGGCTGCTTATTCAGCGGCCTGCATCGGAATAACCGAGACAACCTGGCGATTTTTCTTGGTGCCGCGAAATTCAACTTTGCCGGGAACTTTTGCAAAAATCGTGTGATCCTTGCCGATGCCGACGCCGGTACCAGGGTGCCAGGTGGTGCCGCGCTGGCGGATGATGATGTTGCCGGCGATGACGTTTTCGCCGCCGAAACACTTCACGCCGAGCCTCCGGCCTGCAGTGTCGCGGCCGTTGCGGGATGAGCCGCCTGCTTTTTTATGGGCCATGGGGGGTGCTCCTATTCCTTGCTGCGGGCTTTATCGGTTTTTGCACGCGGCGGCTTGCCGGCCATGAGTTCCTTGGCCTGTTCAATCCATTCTTCGCGGGCAACCCGGCCCTTCTGCTTCAATTCGGTTTCAATACGCTCAACGTCGGCCTTCGTCCAGCCTGCGATCTGGGCAAAGGTCGTGATGCCCATGTCGGTGAGACCCTTAAGGATCTTGGGACCAATGCCGCCGATCAGAGAAATATCATCGGCTGTACCGGCGACGGGGGTCGCCAGCGGTGCTGCTGCGGCAGCGGCTTCCATCTTCGGCGCGGCGGCCTTGGCCGATGGCTTGGCGCCATTGGTCAGGATTTCGGTGATGGTCACGCTGGTCAAGTCCTGGCGGTGGCCATTGCGGCGGCGGTAATGCTTGCGCCGGCGCTTCTTGAAAATGATGATATGGGGCCCGCGGGCCTGCTTTTCGATCTCACCAACAACGGTGGCACCGGCCAGAAAGGGCGCACCGATATCCACGGCTCCGCCATTGGAGACCATGAGGACTTCGGTGAAATTCACCCGGTCGCCAGCGGCGCCATCGAGCTTTTCGATGAGGATCTTATCATTGGCAGCAACACGATATTGTTTGCCGCCAGTCTTGATGACTGCGTACATTTAAGTGCCTTTTTCATTCCTCGCGCCCTTTGGCGCCGCTGCAAACTCATTAGACAGCGGGCTTTAGTACCTGATATTTCAGGTTTTTTTGAGTTGCCGGAGGCAGCGCATGGACGCTCACCGGAATTGCCCCCGGAAGCGCTGGGCGGGTTCTAGGCAAGGAGGCGGAAAATGTCAAGGAAGGGAGCCTGGGCCTACCTGAACTCGGGCTTTCGTTTTTCCCGGAAGGCCGCAACGCCCTGCTGCAGTTCGGCGCCGCCTGCGACCGCCAGTCCGGCGAGAGCTTCGAGAGAGCGTTCGGCTTCCTCGCCTTCGGCGGCGTTGATCAGCATTTTGGTGATGGAAGTGGCGTGGGGGCCACAGGAGGATAATTGCGCAGCCATTTGTTTGGCGGCGGAAAGGCTTTCGCCCTTGGCCACAACGCGATCAACGATTCCCAACTGGGACGCCTCTTCGGCTGTAAAAATTTCTCCCAGAAGCGCCATGCGGCGGACGGTTTGCGACCCGAAGCGGCGCACGGTGCGCTGGGTTCCGGACCAGCCGGGAATTATCCCTAAGCCGGTTTCGGGCAAACCCAGTTTCACGTGGGATTCGGCGATGCGGAAATCGGCACAAGCCGCGAGTTCCAATCCGCCACCAAGCGTATGGCCGTTGAGGGCGGCGATGAGCGGGACCCGCAGGCGGGCAAGCGCATCAAAGGCCCTGTGGCCGTGGCGGACCCAAGCGAGGCCGAAATTTTCCGGCGACCATTTGCTCCAGGCATCAATGTCGCCGCCAGCGCAGAATGATTTTTCGCCTTCGCCCGTAATAACGCAGCAACGGATATTTTGCATGCCGTCAATGAGGTGGGCGGCGAGTTCCAGGGCCAGCACCATTTCATAGTCCAGCGCGTTGAGCTTTTCGGGCCGCGCGATGGTGATAAGGGCGACGTTACCTTCAACGTCATGATGGATACGCTTGTCGCCAATCTCAATCATGGAGCTTCAGCCCCATCTTCGAAGGTTTGAAGAGGGCATCGTCCATGACTTTCAGGGAAGGAGAAACGATGAGCGGGAATTCCGCCAGATCCAGAATATTGGCCTGCAATTCCACGCCGGGGGCAATTTCAGTGACCACAACACCTTCAGGTGTGAGTTTCATCACGCAGCGTTCGGTAATGTAGGTGATTTCCTGATTCTGCTTTATGGCGCGTTTGCCGGAGAAGGAAATCTGTTCCACCTCGCGTACCAGTTTCTTCACCTTGCCTTCCTTTTCGATGTGCAGCTTGCCGTCGCGGATATCCATTTTGGCGCCGGCGCTGAAGAAGCCGGAATAAACGATCTTCCTGGCGCGCGAGGTGATGTCGACAAAACCTCCGGCCCCTGCAGTCACGTGCGGCCTCACGCCGAGCTTCGAGACATTCACCGAGCCGTGGCTGTCGATCTGCAGGAAGGAGAGCAGGGCGCAGTCAAAGCCCGCGGCCTGGAAGTAAGTGAACTGGGAGGGTGAGGCGACAATGGCTTCGGCGTTGGAGGAACAGCCGAATTGAAACTCAAGCAGCGGAATGCCGCCCACTGCGCCCTGCTCGATCACCCAGGTGGTTTTGCCATGGAGGCCTTCTTCCAGAAAAATGCGCGGCACGTTGGCGGAAACACCAAAGCCCAGGTTCACCGCCCAGCCTGCCCTGAGTTCCTGCGACACGCGGCGGGCAATGGCCTTGCCTGTGCCGAAGTCCATAAGGCTGAAGGAAGAGAGGGGCTTGAACTCCTCGCCGGAAATGGCTGGATCATAGGGGGTTTGCGTGGTTTGCCATTGATCGGGCGCTTCGACGATGTAGTCCACGAGAATGCCCGGCACGCCCACATCATGAGGTTTCATAGGCGGATCCTTGATAATGCGTTTCACCTGGGCGATGACGATGCCGCCATTGTTGTGGGCCGCCAGGGCGAGCTCAAGTGCGCCGAGATAGGCGCCTTCATGCTCGTAGGTCAGATTGCCGCGCGGGTCAGCCGAAGTGGCGCGGATGATGGCGACATTCGGAATGATGGCAGGAAAATAGAGCCATTCCTCGCCTTCGAAATCTATCTTCTTCACGATGGATGCCGCCGCTGCCTTGGCGTTCATGGCGCAGCCCTCGTGGGTGGGGTCCACGAAGGTATCAAGGCCGATCTTGGTGAGCACACCGGGGCGCTTGGCGGCCGCCTCGCGGTGCATGTCGAACATGATGCCGGAGGGCACGTTATAGGCGGCGATTTCATTGGCGCCGAGCATCTGCCAGATCAGCGGCGGTTCCGCCGATGAGGGGCCGGAAGGGTAGGAGCCGCCGATGATGCGGCTGATCAGTCCGGGTTTGGCGATATGGTCCACGCCCTTGATACCCGACATGTCGCCCGCCGCGATGGGGTGAAGCATGGTGAGGCCGCGCGGGTGCTGCTCCTTGTCGAAGCGCTCGCCGAGGGCCTTCAGGACAGCGTCCGGGCAGCACAGGCCCGACGATGAATTCACGGTGACGGTTGCGCCATCCCTGATCTGTTTGACCGCCTCGGCGGCGCTGACAATTCGCGGCATCTCTTATCTGTTGCCGCGGATCAGGTCCGCGGCCCTTTCTGCCATGGCGATGGTGGGGGCGTTGGTGTTGGAGGAAACGATGCGGGGCATCGTCGAACTGTCGCAGACGCGAAGCGCATCAATGCCGCGCACCCGCATCCTCGTATCGACGACCGCCATCGTATCGCTGCCCATCTTGCAGGTGCCGACGGGATGGTAGGAGGAGCGGGCATTGGCCCTTGCCACGTCCTCGTAATCTTTCTTTGTCTTGCAAGAGGGGCCGGGGAAATGTTCGCGCTCAACAAAGCGGCGCATGGAGCGGGTGGCTCCTACCTCCTGGGTGATCTTGATCGCATCGACGTGCCGGGCGAGGTCATAGGGTTCGGCGAAGGAATTGGGATCAACGAGCGGCAGATCGGTGGGATTGTTGGAGCGCAGTGTCACTTGCCCACGCGAGCGGGGCCGATTGTGGTAGGAATTGCAGGTGGCGCCATTGCCGCCGGGAACAGTGCCCACGCCTTCCTCGACACCGGCACCCGCCAGAAAATGAAACTGCAGGTCGGGGACTTTCTCTTTGCGGTCGCTCCACCAAAAGGCGCCTGCCTCGACAATGTTGGACGCGACAGGCCCCGACTTGAAGAGAAGATATTGCAGGCCTGCGGCAAGCTGCCAGCGCTTCTTTTTGTATTTGTCATAGGAGTGTGGGCCATTCAGCACCCAGGTGACGTCGGTGGAAAAATGATCGTGGAGATTTTGCCCCACGCCTTTGAGCTCATGGAGGACGGGCACGTGCTTTTCCTTGAGATGCTTTGCCGGGCCGATGCCGGAGAGCATGAGCAGTTTTGGAGAGCCGATGGCTCCTGCCGTAACAATCACTTCAGCCGATGCTTCAAGACGCCGCACCTGGCCGCCGGTGATGACCTCAACGCCCACGGCACGGCCCTTCTCGATGAGAATGCGGTTGACGAAAAGATCGGTTCTGACCGTGAGGTTGCCGCGGCCCATGACCGGCTTCAGATAACCCACGGCGGCGCTGCAGCGCTTGCCGTTCAAGGTCGTTGTCTGATAGAGACCTGCGCCTTCCAGAGTGCCTGAATTGAAATCCGCGTTGTGGGGCATGCCGAAATCCATGCAGCCCTGGACGTAGGCTTGCGAAACCCTGTTGGGGCTGGCGAGATCAGATACGCCGAGCGGTCCGTTAACGCCATGCTCACTGCCGCCGAGACGGGTGTTGCCTTCAGATTTCACGAAATAGGGTTTGAGGTCTCTCCAGCTCCAGCCCTTGCAGTTCAGTTCCTTGGCCCAGGCATCATAATCCTCCGGGCAGCCGCGGGTGTAGATCTCGGCGTTGATCGAACTGCCACCGCCCAGCACGCGGGCCTGGGGATAGACGGCCACGCGGTTGTTGGCGTGGGCGAGCGG
>JBAVOA010000104.1:0-1969 GCA_049691635.1 Aestuariivirga sp.
TGTCGAGGGCCCTCGACAGACGGTAAACTGTTGAAAGTGTTGGGTTTGTTTCGTTTCTTTCGATCTGGGAGATGATCGACTTGGCAACGCCTGACTGCTCGGAAAGCTCTCCCAGGGACATGTTGTAGGCCTTGCGCAGGCGCTGGATTGTCTTGCCTAGGGCGGGGGTCGGGTCCGCATCCTGTGAACCATTGCCCCTTTTGCCGCGCGGCGTTGACATTTTGTTGTCCTTTATCTAGAACTAGTGTTCGTAATAACGAACGAAACGATTATATAGATTGCTGTCTGCTGTTAATTAGCGCCGATTTGGTTGAAAAATCAATTAAAATCGGGGTTAGCCAATTGGCAGGGTAAACGTCCGGAGAAGCGAACAGGAGCGAAATGTGGGCGTGATTCAGGTGATAGATACCAACAATGTGAGCCATATCCTCGAGGCGGTTGAGGGTTGGCGGGTCATGGAAATCATCCGTGAACACGGCTTTGAAGTGGGCGGCCTGTGTGGCGGCGCTTGCGCTTGCGCAACCTGCCATGTGGAAATTCATGCCGAATGGGCGGGCAAGTTGCACCCGGCAAACGATGACGAGGAAGCCATGCTGGATGAAGTGCCGGTTCTTTCCGCGACGTCCCGCCTTTCTTGCCAGATTATTTACACCGAAGATTTAAACGGTCTGGCGGTCAAACTCGTGGCTAATGGTTGAGGGCAAATCATGCGCTATTTTCCCATATTCTTTGATCTGCAGGACCGGAAGGTTCTGGTGGTTGGCGGCGGCGAAGAGGCCTTGCGCAAGGTGCGGCTGCTGCTGAAGACGAAGGCGCGGATTCAGGTGGTGGCACCCCTGCTCCATGATGAACTGGCGGCGGAACCACGGGTTGAGTGGCTGGCCAAACAATTTTTACCCCGGCAGCTTGACGGTGCGGCCTTGGTCTATGCCGCCGAACCTGCAGTCAATGACGCCGTGAGCGCTGAAGCTCGGGCTCGTAACATTCCCGTAAATGTGATTGATGTGGCCGAAATCTCAACCTTCCTGACGCCGTCGATTGTGGACCGCGACCCCGTGGTGATTGCTATCGGCACGGAAGGCACAGCGCCAGTTTTGGGACAGGGCCTTCGTGCGCGCATTGATGCGGAGTTGCCGCAGGCGTTGGGTGCGCTTGCAAAAAGGGCAAATACCTTGCGCGCAAGAGTTGCCAAGGAGCTTCCCCATGGCAATCGCAGGCGGACCTTCTGGAGCAGGTTTTTCTTCGGCCCAATTCGCGATGCTGTCGTGGCGGGCGACGAAGCCGGCTATGCCCATGAGCTGAATATTGCGCTGAAAGAAGAAGCGCCACCTTCCCTTGGCCGTGTTTCGTTTGTGGGTGCGGGACCCGGTGACCCGGAACTGCTGACCCTCAAGGCCCAGCGCAAGCTGATTGAGGCGGATGTGATTGTATATGATCGCAAGATTCCTCCCAGCATTCTGGAATTGGCGCGGCGCGATGCGGAGCGTGTGGGCTTTCGCAGTAGATTGTTTGATGCGTCTTCAGTGCTAATGCGGGAAGTGCGGTCGGGCAAACATATTGTGTTCCTGGTGGCAGGCGATGTTGATCAGAGTTGTGAGGAATATGCTGCGCTGGAGCATCACGGGTTTATCATTGATATCGTGCCCGGCGTTGCCGTAGCGGGTTCCAAGGAATTTCCTTTCATGTCCCGCGACGATATTGCCACGGAAATCCTGCGAGCTGCATCATGAGCGAGATTGAGAAAGGCCAGGTCATGACCGCAAACCGGCTGCGCGACGGGGAAGTTGTTTTCCTGACGCGGTCTGGCGCGTGGAACGAGAAAATCGACGAGGCCGTGATGGCGCTGGAGCCCCAGGCAACAGCAGCCCTTGAAGCCCGCGCCGCTGCCGACGTCAAGGCAACGCTGGTGACCGGCACCTATCTTTTTGACGCCGAGCGCGTTGATGGAAGAATTCGCGCGCTTCACATG
>JBAVOA010000105.1:0-3882 GCA_049691635.1 Aestuariivirga sp.
CCGCGCCGCCTCATGCTGCTGGAGCGCATGGGCCTTGCGCCGGACCTGCTCAATCCCACTGATCTCGACGAGACGCCGAAAAAGCGCGAAACACCACGCAGGCTTTCAATCAGGCTGGCCGAAGAAAAGGCCAAGGCAGCGCTACACGCGCCACAGGTTCAGGCGCTGGGTCCCGGTGTCTTCATCCTTGCTGCCGACACAGTTGTCGGACTCGGGCGCCGGATCCTTCCGAAAGCCGAGACCCGCAAGGATGCTTACGGCTGTCTGGCCCTGCTTTCCGGCCGTTCCCACTGGGTTTACTCTACCGTGTGCGTGATAGCGCCCAATGGACAGAAAACCACGCGCTGCTGTGAGACCAAAGTAAGGTTCAAGCGCTTTTCGCGGGAAGAAATCGAAAGCTATCTCAAATCCGAGGAGTGGCGCGGCAAAGCTGGCGGCTATGCCATTCAAGGCCGGGCAGAAGCTTTCGTGCGGAACCTCACGGGCTCCTACTCCGGCGTCATGGGTCTTCCGCTCTACGAAACCATACATTTGCTGGAAGGTGCGGGCTATCCGGTGCTTCATTCCTGGATGACGACTGCCTCTGCGGTGGTCTGATGGTCGATCCGGTCCGCCTCAAACCGCGCCGGCCCTGTCCCATCTGCAGCAAGCCCGCCTTGCAAAAATTTCACCCCTTCTGTTCGGCCCGCTGTGCCCAGGTCGATCTTAACCGCTGGCTCGGCGGAAACTATGCCATTCCGGCGGTTGAGAACGAGGAGAAAACGGAAGGCGATTTGGACAATGAGCCGCGACTGGACTAGCATAGGCCTAGCATGGAGCGACAGGAAGACTTGATGGCCGAAGTGCGGATCCTTATCGTCGATGACCATCCCCTGTTTCGCGAGGCCCTGCGGAATGTCCTGAGTACAAGCAAAACCCATCTCGACATTTCCGAAGCCGGCTCCCTTGACGCCCTGATTGCCCATCTTGCGCAGGATGACACCTGTGATCTGGTGTTGCTCGACTTGCGCATGCCAGGAGTGCAGGGGTTTTCGGGGCTGATTTATCTCCGTTCACAGTATCCAAATATTCCCGTGGTGATCGTATCTGCCAGTGAGGAAGCGGGTATTGTCCATAGATCGCTCGAACTTGGCGCTTCCGGCTTCATTCCGAAATCCTCCGGCACGGCGGCCATCATAGAAGCTGTCGCGGCGGTCCTGGCTGGCGCTATCTGGACCCCGCCCTGGGCGCATCAGGAAACGCCCGCAGATCCTGAAATTGCGTCCATTGCGCTGCGGGTGGCCTCGCTTACAGCTCAGCAAATCCGCGTTCTCATGATGCTGAAGGAAGGCCTTCTCAACAAGCAGATTGCCTATGCGCTGAATGTTTCCGAGGCAACGGTGAAAGCCCATGTCTCAGCAATCCTCTTGAAGCTTGGCGTTGTCAGCCGCACCCAGGCGGTGATTGCCGCCAGCAAGCTCTCTGGCGCCTCAGAAACCTGAGCTATTCCCCAGCAACGGCTTTGATCTCAAGGTGAGACATGGCGGCCCGCAGCGCCGCCGGTTTGACGGGCTTACGCAGCAGATGAATGTCATGGACAGTGGCCAAATCGGCCACGGCGAGGGAGCGGTCGGCCGTAATCAGAATGGCCGGAATAGGCCTCCTGGCCCTGCGGCGCAGTTCGTTGATGAGTGAAATGCCGTCCTCCCTGGCGAGATGAAAATCGGCGAGGATCATGTCGATGCGGCCGCCCGCGGCGTCATAGGCCCGAAACGCCGCTTCACTTCCCAGCGCAATATGGGTTGAACAGCCCCAACCGCTGAGCAGATGCTTCATGCCGTCCAGAATTGCCGGTTCGTCATCAATCACCAGGACCTCCGCGGCAATGCCCAGGCCCGGGCGCTGGCGTGAAATCTTCTGACTCCTCGTTCGTGGAATGGAAACCTGTGACAGCGGAACTGTGATGGCGAACATGCTCCCTTTGCCAGGGGCAGTATGGAGCGTGATTTCACTGCCGAGAACGCGGGCAACCCGTTCAACAATAGACAGGCCAAGACCAAGGCCAGGGGCTGAACCATCATCGTCACCCAAGCGCTGAAATTCCTGGAATATCAATTCGCGCTTGGCCTCCGGGATACCAATGCCGGTATCATGAATTTCAATTCGCAGGGAGCGCCCCTTGCGGCGGCAGCCGATCAGAATGCGGCCAGACTTGGTATATTTGATCGCATTGGATATGAAATTCTGCATCACCCGACGGAGCAACTTGCGGTCAGTCTCGACGGTTGCGCCACAGGACATGGCCTTGAGTACGAGATTTTTCTTGGACGCGGCTGGGGCATATTCGGTGCTCAGGGTTTCCAGGAGATCATCAATGCGGAAAATCGACAGCTCCGGCCCCATGACGCCCGCATCCAACCGCGATATGTCGAGGAGCGCAGTGAGGATTTCTTCGACCGATTCCAATGAGGAATCGACGTTGCGCGCCAATGCTCCATCATTTGAACGTTTGAGACGCTCAACCAGGCTGGAGGTGAAGAGGCGTGCGGCGTTGAGCGGCTGCAGGATATCGTGGCTTGCAGCGGCAATGAACCTTGTTTTTCCGAGGTTGGCAGACTCGGCTGCAGCTTTTGCCATGGCCAGTTCATCGTTCAACCGTGTCAATTCCAGGGTACGCTGAACGACCCGGCACTCAAGTTCCTCATTTGATTTCTGCAGAACCTCTGCGGCATGGACGCTTTCGGTTGCATCGCTGACCGTGATGACCACGCCACCATCGGGAATAGCGTTTGACCTGACCTCCAGCACCTGGCCGCCTTCGCTCACGCGCTCGCGGAACTGCTCGTGGGTCATGGCCATCTTGCCCAGCCGGTCCTCGAGGATGGTTTCACCGTTCTCGGTTGTCCGGAGGAATTCCAGGATGATCTCACGCATGGGGGCACCGACACGCGCCAATTCGTTGCTGATTTTAAGATGGTTCTGGAAGCTGGCGTTCCAGCAACTCAAATTCATTTCGGCATCAAAAACGGCAATGCCTTGCTCGACATTGTCGATGGCCGACTGCAAAAGATCACGGTTATGCTGGATGGCCGCCGAGGCATCATCCAGGAGCCGCATGGCGCCGCGCGGATGGGCCGAATGGCGTTCCAGCAACAGTGCCATCACCAGGCGCGACGAAGCAACACCCACGGCACGCGCCAGCAGATGCTCGGCAAAACGCAGCATGCGCACGTCTGCTTCCAGAGCCGGTTTCTGCGTTACCCCGCGTTGGGCAAAGAACTCTGCAAAGGCTGATCTGGCGCGGGCGTCACCGAGATAGCGCGCAACAGTCTGTTCGAGCTTTTCGACAGTGACAGCAGTTCGCCAGAGGCGGAACCCGGTGCCCGTTCCCACGGTCAATTCGCGGGTCACAAAGTTTGAAGCCTGGATACGTTCAATGGGGGTGGGCAGACGGCTCAGGGAGAATCCTATATAGGCGAAAATATTTGTGGCAAGGCTCCACAGCACGCCGTGGCTCAAGGGGTCCAATTCCACACCGAATAGCATCCGGGGCCTAAGGTAATCCAAGGCAAACGGACCCTGTCCGATCAGGTCCTTCCCAATCCACCCTGCATCGGCAAAGGATGGCAGCAGTAGCGTATAGGCCCATACCAAGGTACCCGCTGTGAGGCCTGCCATGGCGCCACGTGCCGTGGCCCGTTTCCAGACCAGCGCCCCAACAAAGGCTGGAGCAAATTGGGCGACTGCGGCAAAGGAGATCAAGCCCACCTGAGCAAGCGCCGCAGTGGAACCGATCATCCGGTAGTAGCCGTAGGCCAGCACCAGCACGAGGGCGATTGCGAGCCTCCTGATGGTGATCAGGGTCTTTCCCATGTCATGCACTATTTCGGGCCGTTCTCTGCG
>JBAVOA010000106.1:0-16319 GCA_049691635.1 Aestuariivirga sp.
TGGGCAATGGCGGCAATCGTGCCATCCTCCCTGATGAACAGCATATCAAGAGAGATATTGGTGTTTTTCATCCACATGGCAACGGGCCGGGGCCTGCCATAGTCAAACAGCATGGCTTTGTCTTCCGGGAGAAAGTGCCTGAACATCAGGCCCCGGGTGCGCAGCTCCTCGGTGTCAGCAATTTCCGCCGTGAACATGGTGACCGAATCGGCGCTCTCCAGGGTGATCGGTTCAAGCTTGGAAATCTGGGCGTTTTCAGGGAACGCTGACGAAGATCCCATCAGCCATAGAAAACAGGCCAAAAGAATCAAGCTCACCTGTTTCATTGGCTCTCCTCATACGCAACAGATGCCGGGAATCTAGCCTAGTTCGTATGGGGCGGTCCACCCTCAAGACTCAGGCGGATTTCAGCCGCCATATTGCCCTTCGGGCCTTCGCCGAATTTCACATAGACCCACTGGTCTGGCACAAGTTCGGCAATCGCCGTCTTGCGCAGGGTTTCCATGTGGACAAACACATCGGGCTTGCCTTCGCCTTCGGAGACGAAGCCAAAGCCGCGCGCCCGGTTGAACCACTTCACCTTTGCCCGGACCCAGCCCGTGGATGCAACTACAGTATTATGTGTGCGAGATTTGCGTTCAACGGGATGAATGGCAGTTGAAAGGTCAACCGAGAGAACGCGCAGGCATTGATAACCCTTCTGGCGCGCAACAACTTCGCAAGTCACTCGCGCACCTTCAAGCGGCGCTTCAAAACCATCGCGCTTCAAGCAACTTAAATGCAGCAGAATGTCTGGCATGCCATTGTTTGGAATGACGAAGCCATAACCGCGGCCCACATCGAACCATTTTACCAAGCCATCAATCTGGATAATCTGGACATTGGGCTCTGCGCCCTGCTCATGCCCAACCACCGCCCCGATATTAGAGGTGATACCCACCGCCATGATCTCAACCCACCCCATCTTCGTGTGGCCGCTTTGCCTCTGCCAACCACAGATCCGAGTTTTGATCATTTCTTAAAGATTTGTACAGTGCGATTCATCCAGAGCCCGCTGGAAATCGCCAACTGTGGCATTGCTGCATCTGCCCAGAAAGTCATGGATCGCAAAAAACTCAGTTATGATCTTGAGAACAAGAGAGAATTTGGATTTTTTCCGCGCTGCCCTTATCCACACCCGAAGATTTGGATTTTTATATGGCCGGTGACGTGCAAAACGCAGAATTTTTCTAGCCAACGGGCAAATTTGACAAAACGGACGTTGCCGTGTGAGTGATTCGTTGCGGACTTTCCCGCTGAGCGCCGCTAAACTCCCAGCCATCGATCCCCTTCAACTCACGAGGCAGCCATGAAATATCTGCACACTATGATCCGCGTTGCAAACCTTGACGCGTCTCTGGATTTCTTCGTCAACAAGCTCGGCTTCGTCGAGCAACGCCGCCATGTCAATGACAAGGGACGCTTTACGCTGGTATTTGTCGCGGCCCCTGAGAGCCCCGACGCGCCGGTGGAGCTCACCTACAACTGGGATCCGGAGGTCTATACGGGCGGGCGGAACTTTGGCCACCTGGCGATCGAGGTTGACAACATCTATGACTACTGTGCCGGCCTGCAGAAGAAAGGCATCACCATCAACCGACCGCCGCGCGACGGCAACATGGCCTTCATCAAGACACCAGACGGAATTTCGATCGAGATCCTGCAGAAGGGCAAGGCTCTGGCCGCTGCTGAACCTTGGTCCAGCATGCCCAATACCGGCACCTGGTAAACTAAATTACCGGGACCATAATCCAGGCACCGCAAAAGCTTCGTCGGTGCCGGGCCACGGCGGCATGGTAACGCCAACGGCTTGCAAGGGTTCGGTACCATCGCAGCGAAACTGGAAATGGGTTCCGACAGGAATTGAAATCGAAACGCCGGGGTGGACGTCAATCGTTTCCTCGGCGTTTTTGGATTTGCGCCAAAACCTTCCGCGCCCGCCGGTGAAGTACCAGAGCTCCTCAACCGTATGATGACAAACGGCGATTGAAATTTCGCCCGGCGGCAAACTGAATTGCGCCATGGAGCCAAGCTTCGTTGCGGCCAGCAAGTGAACTTCCGAGCCATCGGGAGCAATGGCATCCGGCTGCTCTGCCAGATGGCGGGTGACAAAATTACTGATCATTGGGAGTCTCCGGCCTGGAGAAAGTGGTGCGCCCTACGGGAGTCGAACCCGTCTTTACAACGTGAAAGGCTGTCGTCCTAACCGATAGACGAAGGGCGCACGATTGGCGGTTCTATAGAGAGGTTCGCCAGCGCTGGCAAGCCTTACAAAACACGGGCTATATCCTCGATTTGCAGCGATGGAACGCGCTTTGCGCCCCATTCATCTATGGTCAAACGGCCAGCGAAATGAAGCGGCAGTTTCCGCTCGGTCAGGAGCGTTTCGCCAAGCTCGGTTCCCATGGCGCGGAAGGCAATGGCCTTGATCCGGAAGCCGTCGGCGGAGGCCAGCGTACAGCGGATATGATCGCTTCCCGCTGGATCGGCATAGACGACCTTGTGGGCGGGAAAGGCAAACACAGGAGCCGGGTGGGCCGAACCATAGGGGCCTGCCTGTTCGAGCAATTCAATCAAATCCAGGGTGGCCCCGGAGGCAGAAAGCGCCCCATCTATCTGGAGGGAATTTTCAGCGGCGTTGGCGACCGCATCGGACAGTTTCTCCTCAAAAAAACTTCGCAGTTCGGCAAGCTTGGCGATCTCGACCGTGAGGCCCGCCGCCATGGCATGGCCGCCGCCTTTCACAATGATTCCGGCATCAAGCGCCGTGCGGGTCGCGCTGCCAATATCCACGCCATAAATTGAGCGGCCCGATCCGCTGGCCAGGCCGGTTTTCGGATTGCTGGCAAGCACAAAGCTCGGCAATTGGTAACGTTCCTTGAGGCGCGCCGCGGCAAGCCCCACCACACCGGGATGCCAGCCTTCGCTCGTTACCACGATGACCGAACTCCGACGCTCCTTGCCAAGTTCCGCCTCCGCCTGAAGTCCGGCAGCATCAACAACGCGCATTTCAATTGCCTGGCGCTGACGGTTGAGTTGCTCGAGTTCCTGGGCCAATTGATTGGCCCTGCCCTTGTCCTTGGTGGTGAGAAGTTCAAGCGCCAGGTCCGCATGGCCGATGCGGCCCGCCGCGTTGAGCCGCGGGCCCAGTACGAAGCCCAGGGCATAGACATCGGGGCTGCGCTTGAGACGGGCGATGTCGCTCAACATGGCGAGACCGAGATTCTCGCGGCGTGCCATGATCTTCAACCCTTGCGTGACATAGGCGCGGTTCAGGCCTTTCAACGGCACGACATCGCAGACGGTGGCGAGCGCCACGAGTTCGAGCCATTGCAGCATGTTGGGTTCCGGGTGGGTTTCCTTGTACCAGCCCTTGGCACGCAGCAGCTTGTTGACCGTGGCGATGAGGATCATCACCACACCTGCGGCGCAGAGGTAGCCAAAGCCCGAGACATCATCCTGACGGTTGGGATTGATCACGGCATAAGCCTCGGGAAGCACCTCGCCTGCCTGGTGATGATCAACGATGATGGTTTCCATGCCGAGTTCCGCCGCACGGGCGAGTGGATCATGGGCGAGAACGCCGCAATCCAGGGTGAGCAGCAGCGCGCAGCCCTGCTCTTTAAGAAGCTTCACCGCATGTTCGCTGGGACCATAGCCTTCGGTGATCCGGTCGGGCACGTGAATGATGGCGTCCGAGCCCACCGCGCGGAGGAACAGCAAAAATATCGCCGCTGAGGATACGCCATCCACATCATAGTCGCTGATGATGCCGATGCGCGTTTGCGCGATGATGGCATTGGCCAGCTGTTCCGCTCCCTTCTCCATGTCCTTCAATGCAGCAGGCTGGGGCATCAGGCTTCGGATGGTGGGATTGAGAAAAGCTTCGGCCTCATCAAGGCCAACGCCGCGTGCCGCCATGACCCGGCCCAGAATTTCCGGCAGCTCGTGACGCTCGGCAATGGCCTGGGCCAGGCGTTCATTCTCAAGGCGCGGGGTCCAGCGCCTGCCGCTTACGGAACGTTCGACATCGAGAAAATTGCGGGCCGTCACAGCCGCTCGATGCGGATGAGGCGGGGCCTGGACGCCACGTGGCCATCCTTCTCGATCCGCGAGATGGCGGCGCGAATGGAGATATCAAGCGTGTCGTGGGTGATCAGAATAAAGGTCGCGGTGGCGCGTTGCGTTTCCTGGCCCTGACGCCCGCGCTGAACAATGCTTTCGATCGAGATTTTTTCATCGGCCAGAATACGCGCGACGGAGGCTACAGCGCCCGGACGATCGACCAGTTCGAGCGCCACGTAGTAGCCGCCCTCATGGGCCTTCTTGGGCGCTTGCCGGTAGGGCTTGAGCTTGGCCGCGGGCACGCCGAAGGCAGGCCGCCTGTTGCCCCGCGCAATATCGACGACATCCGACAAAACCGCCGAGGCGGTGGGATGCGCCCCGGCGCCTCGGCCTTCCAGCATGAGATCGCCCACGAAATCGCCCTTCACGACGATGGCATTGAATACGCCATCCGTATCGGAGACAGGTGCGCCCTTGGGCACAAGGGTTGGGTTCACGCGCTGCTCAATGCCCTCGGCATGGGCAATGGCAACGCCGAGCAATTTGATCTTGTAGCCCATGTCGCTGGCATTGCGGATGTCATCGAGGGTGATGGCTTCGATACCTTCAATTTCAATGGCACTCAGGTTCACTTCCGTCCCAAAGGCAAGCGACGCCACGACCGCCAGCTTGTGGGCGGTATCAAAGCCGCCAATATCGAAGGTTGGATCGGCCTCGGCATAGCCAAGATTCTGGGCCTCCTTCAGAACCTCGATGAAGGTCCTGCCCTCGTTTGCCATTTTGGTGAGGATGTAGTTGCAGGTGCCATTCATGATGCCAAAGAGCTTGGTCACGCGATTGCCTACCAGGCCCTCGCGCAACGCCTTGATAATGGGAATGCCGCCGGCAACGGAAGCTTCAAAATTGAGGCAAACACCCTTGGCTTCGGCAAGCCGGGCCAGCGCTGCCCCATGATGGGCCAGAAGCGCCTTGTTGGCGGTAATGACATGCTTTCCAGCGGCAATGGCTGCTTCCACGGCCGATTTTGCCGGATCGCCCTCGCCCCCCATCAGCTCAACAAAGACGTCTATGTCAGGGGATATGGCAAGCGCCACGGGATCATCAAACCAGGTCATGCCCGAAAGGTCATGGCCACGGTCCTTTGCCTTGTTGCGCGCCGCGACGGCAGACACCTCAATGGCTACCCCTGCCCGGTCGGCCAGCAGGGTGCCGTGCTTTTGCACAATATTCAGCACACCGACGCCCACGTTGCCGAGGCCAGCTATCCCGAGACGCAATGCGTTAGTCATAATATCCGCCGAAACATTGAAGTAAGCTATGGCCTGTCTTATGCCTAGGCATATGTGATTTTGCAAGAAAGCCCAATTACCGGTTGGTGTTCCGGGCCTGGACCCTTAAACTGCCAGGGCGAGATGGTAAGAAAGAGAAGATGAGCGATTCCAGCCCCACAAAGCCGGGCGACTTCAAGTTAGCCGACCCGGTTCAGCTGGCGCAGAACATGGCGCGGGTGTTTGAGCATGCGGCGCAAATTGCCCGGCACATCGCTGAGCGCCCGGAACTCGCGAAACAGCAGGCAGAAACCCAGGTTACCCCCATCGACCAGGTGACCAAAACCCTGGGCGCGGTAGCGCAGGCCTATATGGCTGAACCGCAGAAACTGATGGAAGCGCAGACCCAGCTGTGGAACAGCTACAGCCAGCTTTGGCAAAATACCTGGGCGAAGGCGCTGGGAACCCCCACCGAGCCTATGGCGGCACCCGCCCGCAACGACAAACGCTTCAAGGACCGGGACTGGCAGGAAAATACCGTCTTCGATTTTCTCAAGCAGTTCTACTTGATCTCGGCCAATTGGGCCCAGGACTTTGTCAAGAATGCCGACGGCCTCGACGAACATACGCGGCAGAAGGCCAAGTTCTATGTGGAACAAATCCTCAATGCGCTTTCGCCCTCCAATTTTCCCGTATCCAATCCGGAAATCCTGCGCGCAACGCTGGCCAGCAACGGGGCGAACCTGCTCGAAGGCCTGAAACACCTGGAACAGGATATGAGCGCGCCGGGTGGGCGGCTGCGCATCAAGCAGAGCGACACCACGGCCTTCGAGATCGGCAAGAACATTGCTATGACGCCGGGCAAGGTTGTGTTCCGCAACGACACTTTTGAACTGATCCAGTATTCGCCGTCGGTGCAACGAACCTATGAGATCCCGCTCCTCATTGTGCCGCCGTGGATCAACAAGTTCTATATTCTGGATCTCAACCCCAAGAAATCATTCGTGCGCTGGGCAACCGAACAGGGCCTTACCGTGTTTGTCGTGTCGTGGGTGAATGCCGACGAAAAGCAGGGCCGCAAGAGTTTCAGCGATTATATGCGCGAAGGTTTCCTCGAAGCGGTGCAGGCCGTGCAGGACGCAACTGGAACCGAAAAGGTCAATACGATCGGCTATTGCATCGGCGGAACCCTGGTTGCGGCAGCACTTGGGTACATGGCCGCCAGGAATGACAACCGCGTCAATGCGGCGACTTTCTTTACGACCCAGGTCGATTTCGAGAAGGCCGGGGACCTGCGGGTCTATGTTGACGACGAGCAGGTGAAATGGATTGAGGAACGGATGGAGGAGAAGGGCTATCTCGCGGGTTCGCGGATGGCCGATGCCTTCAACCTGTTGCGCTCCAATGATTTGATCTGGTCTTACGTGATCAACAATTACATGCTTGGCAAGGATCCGGTGCCGTTTGACCTGCTCTACTGGAACTCGGATTCCACCCAGATGCCCGCCGGTGTCCATTCCTTCTATCTGCGCGAGTGCTATCTCGCCAACAAGCTGTCACAGGGCAAGATGATCCTGGACGGGGTACATATTGATCTCAAGAAGGTGAAGCAGCCAATCTATAACCTGGCAGCGCGGGAAGACCATATCGCCCCCCTGCCCTCCGTCTTCAAGGTTGGCCAGTTCATGGGTGGAGAGACCAAGCTGGTGGTCTCAGGCTCTGGCCATATTGCCGGCGTGGTCAACCCGCCTGAGGCCCGGAAATACAAGTATTGGACCAACGACGCACAGGCGGCGACCGTGGAAAGCTGGCTCAAGACGGCCGCAGAACATGATGGTTCCTGGTGGCCCGACTGGGCCGAATGGATCACCGCCAGGTCGGGTGCGAAGATTACGGCGCCGGTTCCCGGCGATGGCAAGCTTGAGGTTCTTGAAGACGCCCCAGGCTCCTATGTGCGCGTAAAATCTGAATAATTTCCGATCACAATAATGTGGCCGAAGGTGACTCGCAATCGGCGCAATGCTTCCTATCTTTAGCTACAGAAGCGAGCCTGTTTTCCCTCCCCCGCAATGGCGGGCTTGCTCGGAAGGCCCGGTCTCCCCTGCCCGGGCTTTCCTTTTGCAGCACTGCAAAGAAAAAGGCCGGAGTTTCCTCCGGCCTTTTTTGATTTCCAATAGGGGCGCTTAGCGCTTCGAGAACTGGAAGCTGCGACGGGCCTTGGCCTTGCCGTACTTCTTGCGCTCAACCGCACGGCTGTCGCGGGTCAGGAAGCCACCCTTCTTGAGGGCCGGACGGAGGTCCGGCTCAAAATTGGTAAGGGCGCGCGAAATGCCGTGGCGCACGGCTCCGGCCTGGCCGGAAAGACCGCCACCGACAACGGTGCATTCAACGTCAATCTGGGTTGCGCGGTTCACGGCAATGGCTGGCTGCTGTACCAGCATGCGGAGCACGGGACGGGCAAAATAGGCTTCAATGGCCTTGCCGTTCACGGTCACCTTGCCGGAGCCGCGCTTGACCCAGACCCGGGCGATCGCGTTCTTGCGGCGGCCTGTGGCATAGGAGCGGCCCTTGGCATCGATCTTTGGCTTGGCGGGAGCAGCGGCCGCAGGGGCACTTGCCGCAGTTGCCATGCCCATGGCCTGGCCGAGGTTGGAAAGTGTCGTTTGTTCTGACATGACCATCAGCCTCTCAGCGTGTTCTTGGGGTTCATTGACTTGATATCGAGCTTGACCGGGTTCTGGGCCTCGTGGGGATGGGCGGAACCACTATAAATCCGGAGATTGGTCATCTGCTGACGCTTGAGGGAAGCACCGGGAAGCATGCGCTTCACCGCTGATTCGAGAACGCGCTCCGGGAACTTGCCGTCGAGGATCTGGTGCGCCTTGCGTTCCTTGATGCCGCCGGGGAAGCCGGTGTGCCAGTAGTAGGTCTTGTCCTTGCGCTTGGCACCGCTGAAGGCGATCTTTTCGCAATTGATGACGATGATGTTATCGCCACAGTCCATCGAGGGTGTGAAGGTTGGCTTGTGCTTGCCGCGCAGACGGTTGGCAATAATTGTGGCCAGGCGGCCGACAACCAGACCTTCTGCGTCGATCAGCACCCAATTTTTCACGATGTCCTTGGCTTTCGCCGAATAGGTGCTCATGTTGGTTTCTCTGGGTTATTTATGACAAATGAAAAGGCACAGGAAGCCTGCACCCGTTTCGATTGCGCGGTGATTAGAAGAGCCGGGCGCGGAAGTCAAGGATTACCCAACAAAAATTGAATATTTTTAATGTGGTAATATAGTACCCGTTCTCCATTGTTTTCCTCCAAATTATCCGCGAATGCTGCTAATGATAGGCACCGGAAGTCCTTGGTGTTCTGAGAAGGCCTCCGACCGGGGAGAATGATGACGCGTTTGGCAGGGTTTTTGACCGTTTTATGGGTTGGGCTCCTACTGCTTGGAGCATCTCCGGCGGTGGCTGCGGTACAACTCCCGGCCAGAACTCTGGACGTCAATACATTTACGCAAAAACCGCCTCCCGGCCTTGTCATCAGCGAAACGCTGGGTGAAGAAACCAAACCTACGCCCCCAGACAGCACTGAAGATCTCACCGAGCCGGATCCCAACCAGTCCACAGATGGTGAAACACCGCCGGCGGACGAGGTCAGCATCGGCGAAATTCCCGTCGTCAAGATGGTCGAGCTTACGCTCGATACGGCGCAAAAGGCCGTCGATGCCTATGTCGTTGTCAAAGAAAAATACAAGGATGCGGAGCTCGAAAACTTTGACAGCCTGCAGGAATTTGTCGACCGCGATCCCCTCGGCAAGAATTTTGAGGCCGATATCAAGCTTGCCGGCTTCGCCAATGTGACGGATTGGAACCTCGCCATCACAACAGTCGGGGCGGCCTATGCAAATATCATCGATGATCAGTCGGACGACATCAAACAGCAGATTGATGAAGTCGAGAAAGACCCCGAGATGGCGCAGGACATGAAAGACCGGATCATCTCTTCGCTCAAGGCGTTGATCCCTTCCGAAAACAATCAGAAGATTGTGCAGGAGCTGATTGACAATCCGGCCTATACCGAAAAACTGAAACTGCTGGAAACCGAAGCAGAATGACTGACCTGATCCTTCGCGACCTGAGTGACGGCATCCTGCGCCTCACGCTCAATGACCCCGCGACGCGCAACAGCCTCTCAAGCAAGATGATCGGACAGCTGCGGGCCGCCCTCAAGGAAACCGGTGCACGCGTCATTATTATTGCAGCCAATGGGCCGGCCTTCAGTTCCGGGCACAATCTTAAGGAAATCACAGCCCACCGCGCCGATACAGACAAGGGCCGCGGCTTTTTCAAAAGCCTGTTCGACAGTTGCGCCGAGCTGATGTTGGCCATCACCAGCAGCCCCTGCCCGGTGGTCGCCGAAGTTGATGGGCTGGCGAGCGCTGCGGGGTGCCAGCTGGTGGCCAGCTGCGATCTGGCGATTGCCACGGACCGCTCGACCTTCTGCACGCCGGGCGTGAATATCGGCCTGTTCTGCTCAACGCCGATGGTAGCGCTGACCCGTGCCGTGCAACGCAAGCACGCCATGGAAATGCTGCTCACGGGCGATGCCATATCAGCTCCTGAAGCGCTTCGCATGGGGCTGATCAACCGCATGACAACGCATAATGAACTCAAGACCGTGACGCAGGAATTTGCCCAGAAGATCGCCTCAAAATCCGCCGCGGCCATCAAAATCGGCAAACAGGCCTTTGAAGCCCAGGCAGACATGCCTTTGGCCGAAGCCTATGTCTTCATGGCGCAGATCATGGCTGAAAATTTGCTTCAGGCCGATGCGCATGAAGGCATTGGGGCGTTCGTTCAGAAAAGACATCCCAAATGGGAACAGGACTTTTGAAACCACGCATCAACTTCGTGACCCTTGGTGTCAGGGACATGGCCGCGATGCGGGCGTTTTACGAGCGGCTCGGTCTTGTCGCGTCAAGTGCCAGCAACCCACTTGTTACCTTCTTTGACGCAAATGGCATTGTCCTGGGGCTGTTTGGATATCATGAGCTGGCGGAGGATGCGGCGGTGAAGGCGGGACCGGTGCCCGCCTTCCGTGGCGTTGGCGTTGCGTGGAATGCAGAAACGGAAAAAACCGTTGACCGGATCATGGAGCATGCGAAATCCGCCGGCGCCACAATTACGAAGAAAGCGCAAAAAGTGTTCTGGGGCGGCTATTCAGGCTATTTCGCTGACCCCGAGGGAAATCTGTGGGAAGTGGCATTCAATCCGTTCATGCCGCTTGATGCACAGGGGCACGTTCAACTTCCATGAATCACGATTCCTATCCGGCCGAGTATATTCGCGGAATCCTCAACAGCGTTAAAGTGATTGCCCTGGTGGGGGCCTCGAGCAACATTGTGCGGCCTTCCTATTTCGTCATGCAATACCTGCAAGACAAGGGCTACGACGTCATCCCGGTCAATCCGGGGTTGGCAGGACAAGTGTTGCTGGGCAAACTGGCTTACGCGTCATTGAACGACATTCCCCTGCACATCGACATGGTGGACATTTTCCGGAATTCGGAAGCGGCGGGGGATATTGTCGACGAGGCCTTAAACCTAAACCCGAAGCCTTCGGTCATCTGGATGCAACTGTCGGTTCGCAACGATGAAGCGGCGGCGCGAGCCGAAGCGGCGGGTTTGAAAGTTGTCATGAACCGCTGTCCCAAGATGGAGTATGGCAAGCTCTCCGGCGAATGGTCCTGGGTTGGCGGCAATTCCGGCATCATTTCGTCGCGCAAGCAGAGCATGCACAAGAGCGGAAAAATGCAGAGCTTGGGGCTTGGCGGAGTACCGCCCAAGCGGTAGGCTCTCCTCGCAAAAAACAGGAGAGTAGCATGACCGACACGCCAGCTGGATTTGATACCCTAGCCATTCACGCCGGGGCCGCACCCGATCCCGCAACCGGTGCACGGGTCACGCCTATCTACCAAACCACGGCCTATGTTTTTGAAGACGTGAAGCATGCTTCCGATCTGTTCGCGCTGCGGGCCTTTGGAAACATTTACACCCGGATCATGAACCCCACGCAGGGCGTTCTGGAAGCCAAGGTGGCAGCGCTCGAGGGCGGCACCGCTGCGCTGGCGCTGGCCTCGGGCCATGCGGCGCAAATGCTGGTGTTCCATACCATCATGCAGCCCGGCGATGAATTTGTGGCCGTGCGCCAGCTTTATGGCGGCTCAATCAACCAGTTCAACCACTCCTTCAAATCCTTCGGCTGGCACGTGGTGTGGGCCGATGCGGAAGACATGGACTCCATCGAGAAAGCCCTGTCGCCCAAGACCAAGGCAATCTTCATCGAATCCATCGCCAATCCGGGCGGAAGAATTACCGATATTGCAGCGGTCGCCAAAATTGCCAAGCGGGCCGGTGTGCCGCTCATCGTCGACAACACGCTGGCCACGCCCTACCTGTGCAAGCCGATCGAGCACGGCGCCAATATTGTAGTGCACTCGCTCACCAAATTCATGGGGGGCCACGGCAATTCCATGGGTGGCGCCATTGTCGATGGCGGCAACTTCGACTGGTCAAAGAGCGGCAAGTATCCACTGCTCTCGGAACCCAATGAATCCTACCACGGCATGAAATTCTACGAAACGTTTGGCGGCATGGCTTTTGCCATTGCCTGCCGCGTTCTGGGCCTCCGCGACCTGGGACCATCCATCGCACCACAGAATGCCTTCTATATTCTGACCGGCATGGAAACCCTGGGGCTCCGCATGCAGCGCCATTGTGACAATGCGCTCAAGGTGGCGGAATGGCTGTCACAGAATCCAAAAGTCGCCTGGGTGAGCTATGCGGGCTTGCCCAATGATTCCCATCACGCGCTTCAGAAGAAGTATTGTCCCAAGGGTGCGGGCGCGGTGTTCACCTTCGGCCTCAAGGGCGGCTATGAAGCGGGCGTCAAGGTCGTTTCGTCGGTGAAACTGATTTCACATCTCGCCAATGTGGGCGACACGCGCTCGCTCATTATCCATCCGGCATCGACAACGCATAGTCAGTTGACACCAGAGCAATTGAAGAAAGCTGGCGCGGGACCGGACGTCGTGCGGCTTTCAGTCGGGATTGAGGATGTTGCCGATATTATCGCAGACCTGGATCAGGCGATCGGATGACAAGCCGCGTGTGAAGATTCCAGACTGCGGCGGCGAGTACAATCAGTGCCCCAGCCTGGTGGACGAGGGCCACGGCCAATGGCACGTGCAGAAGCAGTGTCAGAACGCCCAGGCAGGCCTGAGAGAAAACCGCGTAAGCCAAGACCATGGCTGGCAAAGTGAAGCTGCGCCAGGCGTGAATCGCAGTTGCGAAAAACAAGAGATAAGCGAGAATGCGGTGATCGAATTGCACGGTCATCGCGTTTTCGAAGAAGTTTCTCCAGCTTGGCAGCATTTCAAGAAGGCCTGAGGGAACCCATTGGCCATCCATCTTGGGCCAGGTGGAGTAGCCCTGCCCTGCGTCCAGGCCAGCCACAAAGCCGCCAGCAGCAATTTGCAGCAAGATAAAGAAGATGAGAAAAACTGCAAACCAATCGTCAAGAGATGCAGGGCGCTGGCGGTTTTGGCCTACCCCTTTGCCGATCCAAATGATGGCAGCATAGATCAGCGCCGCAAGAGAGAGGTGGGCGGCGAGGCGGTATTGACTGACATCAATACGGTCCACGAGTCCGGACGAGACCATGTACCAGCCCAGCGCGCCTTGCAGCCCCCCCAGAATGAAAAGCGCAAACAGCCTGGGCCACAGTTTTGGTTCAATCCTCCGGGTGACGGTAAAATAAATGAGCGGAACGGCAAAGGCCACGCCGATAAACCGCCCGAGAAACCGATGGGCCCATTCCCACCAATAGATGAACTTGAAATCGGCAAGGGCCATGCCCCTGTTCTGAATCTGGTATTCCGGGATCAGCTTGTACTTCTCAAACGCGGCGTTCCAGTCCGCTTCATTCAGGGGTGGGATCGCCCCCAGCAAGGGCCGCCATTCGGTAATCGACAGTCCGCTATCGGTCAGGCGCGTGGCACCGCCGACGATGACCATGCAAAACACCAGGAATGCCACGGCATAGAGCCACAGGCGGATATTTGACGTTGCGTCTTGGGATTGTTCCATTTCCGCCAAATACGTCGCCTGACCACGTGTTTCAAGCGAACCAGCGTCGCACGCTTACTCCGCGACGATATAGTGCAGCTTGTTGAACCCGGAGCGGAAATGCGACACCTCCGCGGCAAGGCGCGAAGGATCATTCATGGCCAAGGCCTTTGCGATGAATTCGGCGAGCTCCTTCACATCGCCTTCGGCAACCCCCCAGCGCACAATCTCGGGCGTTCCCAACCGTATCCCGTTCAAATCTCCGGGCACGGCAGCAACGGGCAGACCTATCCCTGATACAAGGAGATTGGCCTTGCGCAGTTTTTTTGATGCTGCCTGCCCACCGCCATAGTGCTTTGCCTCCACGGCAAACTGGTGGGAGTTGGTGAACCCACCAGCCCCCGCGTAAACGGGCACTCCAACCCTGGCGAGTTCCTGGGCCAAGGCCTTTGATATGCTGACCATGGCCTGTGCATAGTCTTGCCCGTGCTGGCGCCAATCGAGCATGGTGAGAGCCAGGGCGGCTGACTTTGCCACATCGAAATTGGCAGTCATGCCGGGATAGACAATCTGGTCGAGGCGCTGGGCAAGATCCGCGTCATTGGTCACGATCAAGCCGCCTGCGGGTCCGCCGAGGCTTTTGTAAGTGCTCATGGTCATGAGGTGAGCGCCGTCCGAAAGCGGGCTGGACCAGATTCTGCCCGCAATCATCCCGCAGAGATGGGCTGCATCGAACAACACCTTGGCACTGACCTCATCGGCAATTGCCCTTACCTCCTTCACGGGATGGGGAAAGAGATTGAGACTGCCGCCAATGGTGATGAGTTTTGGCTTCAGGCTGTGTGCAATTTTGTGCAGGCCAGCGAGATCAACGGTGAAATTGGCGGCGTCAACGGGCGCCTCATGAATCTCGAGGCCATAAAGCCCGGCCGCTCCGGCCATGTGATGGGTAACATGGCCGCCGATGCTTGCGGGCGGAACGATGATCAGGTCCCCGGGCTTGCAGGTTGCCATAAAGGCATAGAGATTTGCCATGGCACCCGAGGCCACGCGGATTTCAGCATATCTGGCCTGGAAGATTTCCGCGCAAAGCTCAGCAGTAATGACTTCGATTTGCTCGACGGCCTCCAACCCCATTTCATACTTGTCACCGGGATAGCCAAGCGAGGGCCGAGAGCCCAAACCCTCCGCCAGAAATGCTTCGGCACGCGGATTCATGGCATTGCCCGCAGGATTGAGGTTGAAGCAGTCACGCTCGTAGATCGCACGGTTGAACTTGGTCAGGCGCGAGATCTCGCCGGCAATCCTGTCTGCCGCCTGTGTGGAGGCAAAGTTTGCAAGGTCCTGCACATAGTTTTCACTGGACTGCGGAACCCAGTTTCGGCGCGACAATGCAGGCATGAACAATTCCCCTCGGCTTTTCCCAAAAGAACCAGATTGCCCGGGAAGTAGCAATAAGCTAGTGCAACTCCATGAAAATCCGGCAGCGCAAACTTATCGGCATCATGGCTACTATCGCGTTCCTGGTAGTCTATGCGCTGATTGCCATGGCCATTGGCGGGCAATATGTGGTTGGCTTGGGTCCTGTCGTCGAATTGCTTGTCTTCATCCTGCTGGGGATAGGCTGGGTGCCGGTTGCGATGGTTCTCATTCTCTGGATGTCACGGCCTGACGTAGAAACTTAAGCCACGTTCAATTGCCTGAAGCCGTTCCACAGGGCAAAGGCGGAGCCCGACAGCAAGACGTCCACGTAACGGAGCTTCTGGAATTCACCGGCCAGCGAAAGCCGCGGCAAAGCGGTCAGATGGTCTTTATGGCCGGAGAAGATCACACCCTTCCGTGTGGTGAGTGCCGCATGGTAGCCCGCGTCCGCCGCAAGCCTGAAATCGCGCGTCGAGGCGGAACCGGCATCACCATAGGGAAAAGCGAAGAACTTGGGTGTGAGACCGATCTCTTTTGCAATCCGCCGCTTGGATTCAGACAGCTCAAATCGGGCGTCGGTTTCGCTCAGTTGGGCCACGGCAAAGTGATTCACCGTGTGGGCGCCAATGACGCACAGCGGATCCTTGGAGATTTCGCGCAGTTCGTCCCAGGTCATCGCTTCAGCGCGGCAGACGGCTTCGAGATCAACGCGATTGGCATCACAGAAATCCCTGATCCATTTGCGTTGCTGCCTTTGTTCAAGCTGGCGAACCGGCCAATAGAGGTGCTGCCACGCTGCCCTCTTTTGCACATCACTGATGGTGTCGAGATGCAGTCTGGTTTTGCCGATTTCGGCTTCAACGCGGGTACTTCCCGCGACGACCGCTTCAAGGCCCCGCCACCACAGTTCGCAGGTTCCGTCCTGTATGGCGGGGCTGGCGAAGATGGTGAACGGGCACTGGTGCTTTCTGAAGACCGGCCGGGCGTGCACGAGATTGTCGCGGTAGGCGTCATCGAGGGTGAAAACCACAAAGGGTTTGCTTTCCTGACTTTTGCCCTGAATGCGCCTGACCGCCTCTTCCAGTGAGACCAGATCGTAACCGCGGAATTTCACAAAGGCGATCACCGTATCAAGGAATTCCGGTGTCACCTCAAGTCCGGCATTTGGGGCAAATCCCCTCTGCAAGCCGCCGCCGGGCCTGACATGGTGGAGCATAAAGATTGCGCCAAGTCCGCCCAAAATGGGCCGGAGCGCCTGGGATGCCCCGGAATAATACAGCAATTCCAGGCTGGTCCTTAAAATTGTGGTCTTTGCCATAGTATTGCGCTTCAGATTAGCCGAAAGGTTGAGGTCCAGAATGCGCAATGAAAGAACCTTGCCAACCACGTTACCGGGCAGGACC
>JBAVOA010000107.1:0-9590 GCA_049691635.1 Aestuariivirga sp.
GCTGCAGGGCTTGCTTGTAGCTCCGGAAAATCCTACTGCACTCATAGAGGCCATGAACGAGCCAAACGTCAAAATCGTGTCGCTGACGGTCACGGAGAAAGGCTACTGCCACGATCCCGCTACCGGCGAACTCGACGAAGAACACCCCGACATTCGTCACGATCTCGCAAACCCCCCAACCCCGCGCTCAGCACTTGGCCTTATCACGCGCGCCCTGAATTTGCGAAAGCAGAGAAACTTCGCTCCCTTCACAGTGCTGTGCTGCGACAATCTGCCAGCAAACGGTCATACTGTTAGAAAAGTCGTGACGCGGCTGGCCAACTTGCAAGACCAGGAGCTGGGGCGATACATTACGAACACAGTCGGTTTTCCATCGACCATGGTGGACCGGATAGTGCCAGCGACCACTGATGCTGACCGCAACAAGGTCGAAGCTGCACTGGGTTTTCATGACCGCTGGCCGGTTATGACAGAGGACTTCACCCAATGGGTTGTTGAAGATCACTTTCCTGCTGGCAGGCCTGACTGGGCAGCGACATTTGTATCGGACGTCAGCCCCTATGAAACCATGAAGTTGCGGCTGCTGAACGGTGCCCATTCCTGCATCGCTTATCTCGGTTACCTGTCTGGCTACGAAACAGTATCCGATGCGATGCAGGACGCCAATCTCGCAGCCTTTGTGAGGCGCCTGATGGACACAGAAGCCACACCAACATTGAGGCTGCCAGCGGGCGCAGATGTGGAAAGTTACAAGGCCGCGCTCATCAAGCGCTTCCACAATCCCTCACTCCGCCATCGCACATGGCAAATTGCCATGGATGGGTCGCAGAAACTGCCCCAGCGCCTGCTCGGCACCGTGCGTGAAAGGTTGAAAATTGGAGCACCGATTGAATGTCTGGCACTCGGAATTGCAGCTTGGATGCGCTACGTGACGGGCACTGACGAGAAAAGAAACCCCATCGACGTCCGTGATCCCTTGTCCGCGGAATTGCGCAGGCGAGCAGACACTGCGGGACTGGTCGCAGATGGCCTCGCATCTGCGCTGTTAGATGTTGAGAGCATATTTGGCAGAGACCTGCCTGTGAACCCCGCATTTACGGCCGCCGTTACCAAAGCCCTTGATCAACTGATCAAATGCGGTGCGCGTCAAGCACTCGCATCTCACGGAAAGCAAAACTCATGAAACAAACCTGGCGCTGGTTTGGCCCTGATGATCTGGTACTGCTGCCGCACATCAAGCAAGCGGGTGCCACAGGCATTGTCACAGCCCTTCATCACATGAATCGCGGGCAGGCCTGGACTGATGATGAAGTGCAGAAACGCAAAGGGCAGATTGAGGCGCAAGGGCTGACTTGGGATGTGGTTGAAAGCATCGCCGTGCCGGAGAATATCAAGACCCGCAGCGGCAATTTCCGGGAGTTGATCGAGAACTACAAATCCTCCATTCGCGCCGTGGGCCGCGCTGGCATCGAAACAGTCTGCTATAATTTCATGGCCATCACCGATTGGACCCGCACGGATTTGTATTGGCCGCTGCCAAACGGCGGTTCTGCACTACGCTTCGATATGGTGGATTTCTGTGCCTATGACGTCCTCATCCTGAAACGGCGCAATGCCGAAGCAGACCATCCCGCAAACAGAATTGACGAGGCCAAAAAACGTCTTGCAGTTTGGCCGGAAAGTAAGATTGCCGAACTTGAACGCAACCTGATTGACTGGGTGCCTGCACGAGAAACTATCTACGACCGGGTGAGTTTTGTGAAGCAGCTTGATGCTTACAAAGATCTCAACGTTGAAGGCTTGCGCCAAAACCTGTTTGAGTTTGTGAAAGAGGTTGCGACAGTCGCTGAGGAGTCAGGCGTTCAACTTGCCATCCACCCCGATGATCCACCCTTTCCGCTGTTTGGTTTGCCGCGCGTGAACTCTACTGCTGACGATACGCGAAAGCTCCTGAAGGCCGTCGACATGCGTGCCAACGGCGTGACGCTCTGCACAGGCTCCTATGGTGCAAACCCTTGGAATGATCTTGTCGCCATGGCTAAGGAATTTGCACCGCGCATTCACTTCGCCCATCTGCGCAACACGACACATGAGCCGGACGGCTCGTTCTATGAAGCCGAACATCTTGACGGTGACACGGATATGGTGAGCGTCGTCGCAGCACTTCTTACTGAAGAAGCCCGCCGCAAGAACGATGGGAGGGCAGATGCAGAAATTCCGATGCGTCCTGATCACGGCCATCTGATCGTCGACGACATCGGCAAGAAAGTGAACCCCGGCTATTCCTGTATTGGCCGGCTCAAAGGTTTGGCCGAATTGCGTGGGGTCATGAGGACCGTCGCCCAGTTCAGGGCCGGCAAAGTGGTTTAGGGCACAGCATGGCAAAGATTAAGCGCATTGAAGCTTTGATGGTGGACCTGGTGCCGAAGGTCAAGCGCACAGATGCGATTCAATCCTTTGTCAGTCAGGAAACACCGATCATTCGCATTTACGATGCTGACGGTGGCGTTGGGACGGGTTACACCTACACGATTGGCACAGGTGGTCCGTCCATCATGATGCTGATCAAGCATACGCTGGCCCCGGCATTGATTGGTCGTGAAGCATCGGAGATTGAAAAAATCTGGCGTGACCTGTTGTTCCTAACCCATGCCACCTCAGTGGGCGCCATCACGTCGCTCGCACTCGCTGCCATCGATACTGCTTTGTGGGATTTGAAGTGCCGCAAGGCGGCCCAACCATTGCATCTCATGGCAGGTGGCGCACAATCCCGCATCCCGCTCTACACCACCGAAGGAGGGTGGCTTCACATCGAAACATCAGCCTTGGTGGATGACGCCGTGAAAGCCAAGGAATTGGGTTTCGGCGGAGCCAAAGTGAAAATTGGACACCCCCATGTTTCAGAAGACGCGGCCCGCCTCGAAGCTGTTCGTAAGGCTGTGGGACCAGCCTTTGAAATCATGACGGATGCCAATCAGCGCTTTACGGTTGATGAAGCCATCCGCATGGCCCGCTGCCTCGTGCCAATTGATGTCGCTTGGCTGGAAGAACCACTCACGGCTGATGATATCTCGGGGCATGTTCGGTTGTCACAAAGCACAAGTTTGCCAATTGCAGCCGGCGAAAGCCTCTACAGCCCCCTGCATTTCCGCGAGTATCTTGAGCGCGGTGCCTGCTCCATTGTGCAAGTTGACGTGGCGCGCATCGGCGGGATCACGCCATGGCTGAAGGTGGCGCATTTAGCTGAATGTTTCAACGTTCCTGTCTGCCCACATTTCTTGATGGAACTGCATGTTTCATTGTGCGCGGCCGTACCGAACGCCCGCTGGGTTGAATACATCCCTCAGTTGGATTCTCTCACTTATAAACCGATGCGGATTGAAAACGGCCACGCCATTCCTTCGGATGACCCGGGATTGGGCATCGCTTGGGACTTCAACGCCATCAAACGGGCAACCGTTGAAGGCTCGACTTTCGTCATAGGATGAACACCATGTTGAAAGTGAAAGCAAACCCTAAAATGAAAGCCTTCCTGCTCCACGGTGAGAAGGATCTGCGACCGCATGATGTCGACTTGCCTATCGTGTCTTCAGGCCATGTCATGCTTCGCGTGAAGCGGGCAGGCATTTGCGGCTCAGACATTCACTATTACTCTCACGGAAAAATCGGAAGCTTTATTCCAAAACGCCCATTCGTTCTTGGCCATGAGTTTGCAGGTGAAGTTGTTAGTGCCGGTGACGGGGTGAGTCCATCATTGATTGGGCAACGCGTGACCGTTGATCCATCAATTCCCTGCGGCGAATGCAAGTTTTGCGGTGGGGGCCGCTATAACCTCTGCCGCAATATGAAGTTTTATGGATCTGCCAGCTGCGATCCACACATTGATGGTGGCTTTGCCGAATATACGATTGCACCCGCCAAAAACTGTTTCGTTATTCCCGACAATTTGGGTTGGGGCGAAGCTGCGATGATTGAACCACTGTCTGTTGTGGTTCATGCAGCGCGTCGTGCCGGTGATATTGCAGGTCGGCGTGTCCTCGTAACAGGCGGTGGCGCCATCGGCCAGCTGATGGCACTTGTGACGCGAGCTTTTGGGGCTTCACAAGTTGTCATGAGCGACATTGCTTCTTACCCTCGTGAACTGGCTGTTAAATTGGGAGCGGACGCAGCCCTTAACGCAAGAGACGTAGACTTCGAAGCGAAAGCCACAGCACTATCGCAGGGTGGCTTTGATTTCGTATTTGAGGCGTCAGGCAGCGCGCAAGCCTTGGCACAGGCCATCGCAGCCGCCGAACGTGGGGCCACCATTGTTCAGGTCGGAACCTTGCCGACACCGGTCACGGCACCTCTCGGTTCCGTCATGACAAAAGAACTGAACTTCATCGGTTCATTCCGCTTTGCCAATGTCTTTGCGACAGCACTGGACCTTGCCGTCACCCGGAGGGTCAACCTCTCGGCCTTGATAAGTGCAGTGCTTCCCTTGTCAGACATGCAGAAAGCTATGGACTTGGCGATCGGAAAGAATGAAGTCGTCAAAGTTCAAATAGAGCCTTGAAGCCCCCCGAGAAGGCCTCGTTCAAGTTACGGGTTGAAGAAAATGCGTTCCATTGTAAATCTGCTCTTCCTCATCGTCTGTCTCCTCAGGTTGAGAACAGATTAACTTTCGCGCGAGGTCAACTCAGTGGAGCAGGTCACGGGCCATGCCCATTTATAAGTTCACGCCCCATCTTGTCGATTCACTTCCAATTGTCATTCATTCGATTCCCATTAAGAATAAGCAATTAGTTGCCGGTCTAACTATTTCCCAATGTAGTTCATCTTTGAAAAATACCGGTCCAGCTAGTCAATAGACGATGGCTTCGGCTTCGATTTCGACATCATACTCGCCCACTAGGCCGGAAATCTCTATAAGTGTATTCGCAGGGCGCACATGGCCCACTGCCCGGCCGTGCGCACGCGAAACTTCTTCCCAGTGGTTTTTGTCACGTAGATATATGCGCGTGCGAATCACATCTTCAAGTGTGCCTCCAAGCGACTCAATGCTGGCGCGTATCTTATCCAGTATATAGACGGTTTGACTTCCGGGATGGCCCTTGGCGATGATTTCACCAGTACCATGTGTTGCGGTAGTCCCGCTCACCAGGATGCGATCGCCAGTCCGCACGGCGCGGCTGTAGCCCGCCAGAGGTTCCCAGATGCTGCCAGTGTCGATGCGCCACCGCCCCGGCTTTCCCGGCACGGCTTGCGCTTCATAGACCTTGGGGAGTGTCGCAAGATGATGGCTTAGATCACCTGACGCGGTGAGGAAGGGGGGGCGGCGATACTCATCACCGCAGTCACCCGGGATCACAGTACTGTGAGCAAGTGCACCATCAATAAGCTCCTGATCTTCTGCATCAAGTGCGAATTGAAATACCCTGAGATTATCTGCGCGGTGTTCGCGTTCGCCGAGCCTGGCGCCGACGATCACACTGGCAACAGCCGGTTGTTCCAGAACCCAGCGCATGGCCACATTGCCTATCGACACCTTATGCTTACGGGCCACTTCGGCAAGTGCATCGAGGATCTTCTGCAAGATTGGCCAGCCGCCGATCTGCTCTACGAAGCGCAGATATTTCATCGTGCTCCAATCGGACACTTCAGACGTGGACGGCTTTGGCCTGCCATGCCACCGTTCGGTGAGAAGGCCTCCGGCAAGCGTTCCGTATGCCAGAAGCCTGATGCCCGATGCAGAGCAAAATTTACTCATGTCACCTCTCGCACGGCGGTCCAGCAACGAAAAGCAAACCTGATTGGTAACCAGCGAAATGCCGTGATGATACAGTAGCCGCAAATGATCTGTGTCAAAGTTTGTTGTTCCGAGGTGGCCAATGACACCTTCATCCTTGAGAACGGAAAGTTCTTTTATGGCGTCAATCCAGCCGGGGTGCTGGAAAGCCCACCAGTGGAATTGCATGAGATCAATTTTTGATGATTGCAGCCGCTGCTGAGCTCGGGCCACCGCAGTACGCACCGCATCGCGCGTCATTGGCCCTGGCGTAGGGCACCATTTGGTAAAAATGGTAGGCCGTATGGCTTTGACTTTGCCTGCGCGATGAAGGGCACGGAAACGACCGGCAATGTCTTCTGCGCTTCCATAGTGATCCGCCATGTCAAAACTGTCGAAACCAAATTCCGCATAGTTCTTCATCTCCAGCGCAAGAGCATTGAGATCAAGTTTATGTCCGTCTTTCTCCATGTCAGCAATTTGCCACAGACCTGTGACCATGCGGCTAATCTCGAAATTCGGGGCAAGCAATGTGCGGTCAGGCATTTCAATCATCCGGCGGTCCTGAATGAGGAAAGACGCGGCCTCAAAAGGCAGCGTCTCTCAGTGTTTGCGAGGGACTTCGGCTCAATTACCGATCTTGGCCTTGATCGCGTCCACGTCCGTGGTCGTCATTTCGCCGACAGTTGTTACCTCACCCTTCTGGATGCGCCACAGGCGGAAGGGGCCTGTAATGTCTCCATATTGATCAAAGGATATGGGGCCGATCACGCCTTCATACTTGATCGGCTTGCCGTCCTTGATAAGTTGCAGTGCTTTGGCAAACTCCTCCTTGCCTGCGTGGATCACTTCACCCTTTGGATCGAGTACCTTGTTGATTGCATCCTTGATTGAGGCTGAATCTGCTTTGCCGGCCTGGGCAACGGCAAGGCCAACAATGGCACCTGCATCATAAGAGCGGTCAGCGGCAGGATTCGATGGGTCGAGGCCGGAGAATTCCTTGTAGTTCTTCATGAAATATTCGGTCGATGCCGTGGGGTTGGTACCCGAGGAAGTTCCGAAGGCATCGTCAAGGTACTTTGCGCCAACATTGGTGATAAAGTCAGCACTGTTCATGCCATCGTTTAGCAGGAACTTCGCTGTGCCGCCCTGGGAAATCCATTGGCGGGCGATGGTGGCGCCGTCGACGGGATAGCTGATGAGATAAAGTCCATCAGGAGTTCCGTTCATAGCAGTGGTTACTTCTGCCTGATAGCTTGGCTGCTTTTCGTTGTACGGAGTAACGGAAATAATTTCTCCGCCCAGCGCTTTGTAGGCCTTGGAGAACTCGTTGACCATGTTTAAGCCAAAGTCGTTATTGACATGAATAACGGCAAGCTTCTTGAACCCCTGGTCAAGAGCATACTTGGCTGCGGCAACTCCCTGAAGAGCGTCAGACGTGATGGTTCGGAAGAAAACGCCATTGGTCTTGCCGTCGCGACCAAGGGCTGTGAGTGTTGGCGAGGAAGACGCGGGTGAAACCTGCACAACCTTGGCGGGGCCAGTAACTGATGTGAGAATCGGGATCGATACAGACGATATGATGCCGCCAATAATAACAGGAACCTTCTTCACCTGAACCAACTGCGTTGCAGCATCTACGGCAACGTTTCCTTGGCTTTGCGAGTCTCGCGTGTCGGTGACTAGCTTGCAGCCATCAATCACGCCGCCAGCATCATTGATGTCGCGGAAGGCCATTTCTACAGATTTCGCACCAGCTTGGCCATACTCACCAGCCGGACCCGTGAGTTCCATGACGAGGCCTACAGTTATGTCGCAATCTGCCGCTTGGGCGAAGCCAGTAGCGGCAAATAGAGCCGCAACGGCGGTCATGGTCAATGTGAAACACTTCATGTTCAACTCCTCCAACTCCCCGCAGGGAGAACCTCCTGCCCTTGTTCTTATCCGGCATCCTGCATCCAGGTTTCATGCAGATACCGCCAGACGACTTTGCATGGCGCCGTTGGTTCAGCCATGAGTAGGGCAACCGACAGGCGCCGGGTCGCCCTGCCCTCACGATACTGTTGCTCCACGTATTGGAGCAAGACTGAATCGTCATCTTGGAAGATAATCCTGATATCAGCAATTTCGATGCGAAAGTCCTGGCCTGTGGCTGCATTTACCAGGCTAGCTAGTATTTCATGCCGTTTGAGTTGGCGGCCATCGGGGCTCACCATCTCGAAATCGGTAGCGAAGGCAGCTTCGCATCGGCTCAAATCGCGGGAACGATGAGTGAACAATTCCACGAAGACCTGATGCAGTTCCTCTATTTCACGCCCTGCTGCGGCAGCAAGCGGGGTCATGGTGTCTGCTTGTTGAGATTATACTTCATGATGGTCCCATGACGACCGCTGCGTTGACGCTCCAGCGTAAAGATATCGCCTTCCAGGCCATGGCGTTCAAGCAGAATATCGCTGATTTCATTGAGGTCATGGGACGTCAGTTGAATCTGCATGATTGCAAGATTGGATGACAGGTGGCTGCGGTTACGTGCACCAACGATAACGCCAGCCACCTGTGGGCGCTCAAAGATTGCGCGGCTGGCAATGGTGGCAATGTCAGTATTGTGGCGGTCAGCAATGTTACGCAAGACTCTCAGCAACCGTTGAAAGAGATTCCAACCTCCAAAGTCGTCAATAATAACCTTGTACTTGGTGAGGGAACGGTTCTCCAAAGGTGATGCTGGCTCAGGACGACCCAGCCACTGGTCACTCAGAAAACCACCCGCCACTGACCCGTAGCACAGCAGATACAGATTGTTTTTTCTGCAGAAATCAATCAGACCGTGTTGTGGGCGTGAATCCAGCAGGGAATACTGCACCTGCATGGTGGCGAGAGGAATGCCCGCCGCGAGTAGTTGGGCTGTATGCGGCGTGTCGAAATTGGTGCCTCCCAGCAGGTCGATCTTGCCTTCTTGCTGGATTTCTTGAAGCCAAAGCGCTGTTTGCACACAGCCCGGTATGGCATAATCCCACCAGTGATACTGCACGAGGTCGAGCCGCTCCATGCGCAACCGCCGCAACGATTGTTCGATGACGGCACGAACGTGACTCTTGGTAATGTTTGGCAGGATATCAAGATCCGGCACAAATTTTGTATGTACTTTGACTCGAGAAAGCGCCGTTTTGCCTCGGTTGGCCGCGAAGGACGCCCGGAATTCACCGATCAATTCTTCAACTCCTGTGTAGATATCGGCGCAATCAAACGTGAAGATGCCCGCGTCACAGAATGCCGCAAGATCGGCCAACGCGGTTACTTTGTCGATTGCTCCGTGGCCACCGGCCAATTGCCAGCCACCCCGAATAACCCGCGAAACAAGGTAGCCTGGGCGAAGGTCAAAGGTTTTGGCAGGTATCAAGATTTCGCTTCCAGGTTCAGCGGAACGGCGGTTGTTTCAGCGTGCCTGAAACGGCGCGTGCCAGCCCGCATGATGCGCAGACGGCTCGGGCAGTTAGGGTCTGGGCAGGCAATCTCGGCATCCGTCGACATCCAGTCATTTGCATGAGTTGCTCTCTGCTTTGCGGCCAGCAGGGGGAGTACGGATGCGAGAGAGTAAACGGAAATTCCTTGCCCCGGCGGCAAGTGCAGCATTTCTCCTCGTAATTCAAAGTAATCGCCAATCTTGGCACCGCAATAGAGCTTTGCGCCTTCGGGGGCAACAACCTCTACTCGCAAGTCGTAGAGGTCGAAACTGTCATTCGGGACAGCAGTCATGTCCGTTGTATCCTTTTCGCATGGGGCTGGCGATGCATCACGAGGAATGATAACAGCAACGAGTCTGGGA
>JBAVOA010000108.1:0-6048 GCA_049691635.1 Aestuariivirga sp.
CTGTTGCGGAACCACGGGAAAAAATTCCGCCTGAGGAAGCAGCGATGGTTGAAGTTACGGCGACTGAGGTTGTCAAAAGCGAAGCGGAAAAAAAAACAACGAACATTCCCGCGACTTTGGTAAAGAAGCCAGTGGCTGTCGATATTCCTGATCCGGCCAAAAGCCTTGAGCACAAAACAATCCCACCGCCCCCAGCCGATCCCATTGCAGCGAGAGCACCTTCGGTAGGAATTGGCGAGACGGCCACCGGCACCAAGAAGCTTGAATCAATAGAGAAGAAATTCGCCGAAACAAATGCAAAAACGGCGATCGCCGTTCATCAGAAATTGTTAGAAAAATTAAAGCAGTTCGACCCGGCCGACAATCCCACGCTTGAAGTGAAGCAGACCAAAGAGGGTGTGCTTATCAGCCTGACCGACAGTATGAACTTTGATATGTTCGCCGTTGGCTCAGCCGAACCAAAGCCAGAACTGGTTGTTCTCATGGAAAAGGTCGCAAGTACACTTCGCGGCTATAAGGGAAAGATTGTTATCAGAGGTCACACGGATTCACGCCGGTTTCGAAATCGCGACTATGACAACTGGCGCCTCTCAACGGCCCGGGCCCAGATGGCCTATTATATGCTGATAAGGGCGGGGGTCGACGAGAATAGCGTGGAACGCATCGAGGGGTATGCCGACCGTAGTCTGAAAGTTCCGGAAAGACCTGAATCAGCTGAAAACCGACGCATTGAAATACTGCTGAAGGTTGACCAACCGTGAGAAAAATATGCTGTTCGCTGCTGTTGATCACCACATATTTGGTGAACCCATGCAATCTTTGGGCAAGTGGCGGCTCGCGCCTGCAATTTCGCGACACGACACGTACCCTGGAGAGAATGCAGGACGCAACTGCTTCCGGTGACTACTCTGCAGTGGAGATGCAATCCAAGCTGATTATTCAAATGGAGACAGATCTAAAAACTGCCAAGCAAGCAGACTTGCAGGACGATCGAAATCTGAGAGCCATCGCAGTCTATCTATTTAGCGGGGGCAACCCCGACATTGCGGAAAATCGACTGGCTCCACTGAAAATCGATCCCGAGAAAAAGGCATTGCTTGATGGTGCGCTGGCCTATGCGCGAGGCGATAAAGCCAACGCAATCAAATTCTTGGCAGATATCGACGTGGCCAGTCTGCCTGCCAATCTGGCCGGAAGGGTGGCGCTCGTAAAGGCCATTCTGACATCAGCGGAGGACCTCAAGTCAGCCCTGCTGTTGTTGAGTATGGCTCGCTCCTTTATGCCAGGCACGCTGGTGGAAGAGGCCGCGTTGCGCCGTTGTATCAGTTTCGCCGGTAAATTGCCCAACATCGAGCAGCTGGAACACTGTGCCTCACTGTACATCAGGAGGTTCCCAAAATCCGTATATTGGCGGGAATTTGAGGAGAATTTTACGCTGAGCATGATTGAAGTCGATTATTTGAAATCTGGCGGATCAATGCCGCAATTGATTCTCGTTCTTAAGGACCTGCCTTCTTCTGACTATCGGAGGATGCTGTTGAAGATCAGCAAAGCAGCATTGAACCACGGGAGGTATTCGCTCGCCACGCTTAACGCGGAAAAAGCTCTCGAACTATCGCGTGCAGGCAGTGCGGAAATGGCCAGATCAAATCTTTACCTGGGTGCAATCATGATTGTTCAAAAAAATCTTGCGAATGGAAAGCAAAAACTCGAACAACTTGACAAGCAACAACTTGATCAAAGCGACCAGGTACTGCTTGAAAAAGCTCTGGATTTGGCGCGCCAGATTGCCCGAACACCAGACCTGACGGCAGAACAGGCGGTGAAGTCTCAATCGCCGGACGATCTTTCGGAAAATCAATCGCCAGCCTATGCCAGCCTGCTGACAAGGGCAAAAAAAGCACTTGCTGATCCGATAAACTAACTTCAGGAACAGGACAATGAAAACTGCAATCCCCTTCTTGGATATCGATACCAAACCAGCAGGGGGCATTACTGGCCTCCGATCCCGTGACGGTAACAACGGCCGACATCTTGGAAAGTTGCCAGACATGTTCCCGGAGGTTCTAGCGGACGTAGCAAATCCAAAGAATGTCACTCTGGAGAATGTGGGCGCAACAGAATCGTTACGAAAGTCCGCCGCCCCCGACGAAGAGCGAATTCCGGATGATCCCGATAAAGCAGAAATTTCTGAGGAACGGAAATTGCACCCTGAATTTTCGGTCGACATCAAGCTCTATCTTCAAAATTTTGTGGCGATCAATCAACGACAGAAGGGGACGGGAGAAACTGTTACGTCCTTAGTTCCCGCAACCATGATGTACGTGTCAGGCACTGCCAAAAGTGAAACGGAGATACGAAGTACCGAAAAAGAGAATGGCGACTGCGATGAGATAGTGACTGACGAGATGCCGCATTTTAAAACATCGAGAGGCTCTGAACTGAAAGCCACAGGCCCGCGACCGTTGATTGTTAAAGGAGGAACGGACCTCCCGCTGCCATCCATCGATCCTGTTCCACCCATCGAATTCACTAAACTGGAACAGCTTCCCGAATCCAAGGAAATCCATCAACAAAAGTCCGTTGGCGTTGAGATACGTGTGATCAAGGTTGAAACGTCTTTCGCACCTCCAACGTCTCCTACAATCACTGTACAGTTGTCCAATATAATTGTTGAAAAATTGCAAGCCCCGGTTGATGGACATCCTGTGATTGCGAGTAATCCTCGCCAGGATCCACGACCTGATGTGGTCAGAAGCATTCAGATACATTTGCATCCGGACGATCTTGGAAAGATCAAAGTGGCAATGCACCTTCGTGGAGACGAGTTGAGACTTCAAATAGAGGTCACGACCAGAAAAGTTGAAGCGCTCCTGCGAAGCGACCACCAGGCCTTGAAAGATATCCTGGGGCAAGCTGGTTATGATATTCAGGATGCTTCGATTTCAATTGCGCTCAGTTCCGTTGACCTGCCCCCCCTCCAACGCAATTATACCGCCAATGACCCGTCACAACAGCCGCTGGTTGGGCACGGTGGCAGACAGCATTCGGGCGCCGGAGAGGAAAGCCAAAATCAATTCCAAAGAGCGCGAGGACACCATGCACCGGCATCGGAATTTGAAAGTGACCAGGAGGTCAAGTCATCGGCATCGGCATCGGCTTCTGGTCGCGGCCGTGGCGTTTTTGTCTAGCCTTTGGACGGGTGCTGCAAATTCGGCCGACAATCTGAACATCTGCGAACGTGAGATGATATCGGCCTCCATCAGGCATAAGGTACCTTTGGGAGTGCTCTATGCCGTGGGCATGACCGAAACCGGGAAAAAGGGGTCGCTGCAGCCATATGCCCTTAATATAGAAGGAAAAACTGTCTTCACCAACAATGAACGGGCGGCGATGAAAACCTTTAGATCGGCCCGGATGACTGGGGCGAAGCTCATTGACCTCGGTTGCATGCAGATTAACCATTACTACCACAGGACCCAGTTCTCGTCGGTCGAGGAAATGCTGGATCCTCAGAAAAACGTTGAATATGCGGCGAAGTTTCTGAGCGAATTGAGAGTGCAGGAAGGTAGCTGGACAATGGCCGTGGCGCGATATCATGCAGGCCCCAACAACAATATCGCCCAGAAGCGCTATGTTTGCCTCGTCATCAGGAACCTCGTGGCCAGTGACTTTGGCGCGTGGACGCCGGAAGCCAGGAAGTTTTGCCGTTGAAACTTACAGTTTAGCGCAAGCTCTCGGGAATACTCTGAAAACGATACTGTTTTTGGAGAAAATGCATGAGCTTGTATGGAATTATGCGGACCAGCACTTCTGGCATGTCGGCGCAAGCAGGGCGGCTGGCCACCGTTGCTGACAACATCGCCAATGTTAATACAAATGGTTACAAGCGGGCATCCACTGAATTTTCTTCCCTTTTGATTGAAAGCTCCCCAAATGCCGCTGACTATACCTCCGGGTCTGTGCTGACCAGAGTTCGGCATGCGATTAACGAGCAGGGCAGTCTGCAAAACACCACCTCCGTAACCGATCTCGCTTTGAGCGGGGACGGCTTTTTTGTGGTGGCGGATGCGGTTGGTACGCCTTACCTCACGCGAGCTGGCTCATTCGTAAAAAATGAAAACGGTGATCTGGTCAACGCGGGCGGTTTCAAGCTTTTGGGATATCCGCTTACCAACGGGCAACCGGCGATTGTCGTAAACGGATTTTCAGGCCTTCAGCCTGTCAGCTTCTCCGATCAAACCTTGACCTCAGCGGCAAGCACAACCGGTAAATTTACTGCAAATCTCCCGTCCAACGCGGCAATTACTCCGGCGGCATCCCTGCCGTCCACCAATTCGCCGACGGCTCAGTACTCCGGGAAGTCGTCGCTCGTGAGCTACGACAATCTTGGCAACGAGGTTATTTTGGACATGTATTTTACCAAGACCGCCGCCAATGACTGGGAAGTGGCAATCTACAACAAGGCTGACGCCACTTTGGGCGGATTTCCCTATTCTTCAGCGGCACTCACGACTACCGCATTGAATTTTGATGGAACAACTGGCGCATTGACAGGTGCAAGTGCGCAGTCACTTTCGGTTCCGATTCCCAATGGTGCCACGCTCGCAATTGATGTTGCCGACATGAGCCAGCTGGCAACAGACTATACAGTTTTGGGCGCCCTGGTGGATGGCAATCCACCAAGCGGCGTGGAACTGTTTGAGGTCGCCAAAGATGGTACATTCTATGCTACTTATGAAAATGGAACGCGTGTAGCCGTATACAAGATTCCGCTCGCCACTGTAACCAGCCCTGACAACATGACACCACTCACGGGAAACGTATTTTCCGCCAACAACTCGTCAGGCGACGTTCAGGTTGGTTTTGCCGAAACTGCAAATTTTGGATCGGTGCTCTCGAATACACTGGAGCAGTCAACCGTCGATCTCGCAACCGAATTGACGACGATGATTGATTCACAGCGCGGATACTCCGCCAATTCCAAAGTCTTTCAGACCGGTGCTGAACTTATGGACGTCTTGATCAATCTCAAGCGCTAATGCCTCAAGTGTAATTGATGTGAGTTAGAAAATGGCGGCACTTTCAACGGCATTAAATATCGCCAGATCGAGTCTGGCAACCGTCTCGGGGCAAACTGCTACTGCTTCCCGCAATATCGCAAACGTGAGCAATACCGATTACTCCAGAAAGACTGCCGTAGTCATTTCCCTCTCTGGCGGATCGACTGCAATTTCGAGATACAATCGGGCTGCGGATAAGCTCCTATTTGATAAAATGCTCGTCGCATCCTCTAATTCCGCGGCAAGTTCCTCGGTATTGGAAGGCATCAAACGACTGAGTGAAACGGTCGGTGACCCGCAATCTGGGTACTCGCCAGCCGGCATGATAGCAAAGTTCCAAACTGCTTTGCAGGTCTATGAGCAAAGTCCGGCCGATCAGACCTTGGCGCAAAACGCCGTTCAATCAGCTGGAGATCTTGTCCGTTCGCTGAAAGGCGCAACCAGCATAATCCAGGATGTGCGCAAGCAGGCTGATGCCGGAATGTCAGAAGCGGTGGACCGCATCAACAGCCTGTTGCAGCAGTTCAAGGTTGCCAATGACGCCATCGTTCGTGGTGCGGGCTCTGCAGCCGATCTTACGGAGAATCTCGATACGCGCGACAAGACCATGAAATTGCTGTCCGAGGAATTGGGTATCCGGTCGGTCACCCGTGCCAACAATGATATTGCGCTCTACACCGACAGCGGCGTAACTCTGTTTGAATCGGTCCCCCGTCTGGTCACCATGAATCCAACCACCACCATGGCCGCCGGGGTTAATGGCAATGCCGTCTATGTCGATGGTGTTGACGTCACGAGCCCCGCAAGTTCGCTGTCGATCCGGTCGGGAAACTTGTTTGGCTTGGCAAAGCTCCGTGATGACATCGCCGTTGTCTACCAGTCACAGATGGATGAAGTGGCGCGCGGCCTGATTGGCGCGTTTTCTGAAACAGACCAAAGCGCATTTCCTTCGTTGCCCGGCGCAACTGGCCTGTTTGGCTATACC
>JBAVOA010000109.1:0-10844 GCA_049691635.1 Aestuariivirga sp.
GCTCTATCCCTTCATCGTCAACGATCCGGGTGAAGGCACGCAAGCCAAGCGCCGGACGGGGGCGGTGATCATCGACCACCTCACCCCGCCGCTGACGCGGGCGGAAACCTATGGCCCGCTGAAGGACCTCGAAGCGCTCGTCGATGAATACTACCTCGCCTCCGGGCTTGACCGCCGCCGCCTTGCCACTTTGAAGGAAAACATCCTCGATCTCACCCGCAGCAGCAAACTGGACGTGGACGCGGGCTTCACCGGCGACGATGACAGCGACCTCACTAAACTCGACGCCTTCCTTTGTGATCTCAAGGAAGCCCAGATCCGGGATGGCCTCCATATCCTCGGCACCTCGCCTGTAGGCCTGCAGGAAACCGACCTCCTGGTTGCACTCACCCGCGTACCGCGCGGGGTTGGCGAAGGAGGCGATCAGTCGCTCATCCGCGCGCTGGCCAGTGATTTCGGCTTTGAAGGACTTGATCCCTTGGCCTGCGTCATGTCCGAGCGCTGGACAGGCGAAAAACCCGTGGCCCTCCTGAAGCTGGTCAATGAGCCATGGCGCACCAATGGCGATACGGTGGAGCGCCTGGAGGCCTGTGCCCAGGCTCTGCTCAAGCCCTCGCTGCGGCAAAAACCCGGACCCATCGTGCAATATAACGAAGTCAGCCCAAGCCTGCGCAGCGGCGAAAAGAAAAATGTGGCCGCCGTCCTGCATGAAATCGAGACGGTCATCCGCCCGGCGCTCCGCGACTGCGGGCCCGCCGAAATTTCCGCCCTGCTGGCAGGCCTTGATGGCAGGCCCGTGGCCCCAGGCCCCTCGGGAGCCCCGACCCGCGGGCGGCTGGATGTCTTACCCACGGGACGCAATTTCTATTCCCTCGATAACCGCACGGTTCCCACCCCCACCGCCTGGAACCTGGGGCAGAAATCCGCCGAAGACCTGCTCATCCGCCACTTTCAGGATTTCGGCCAATACCCCAGAGCCATTGGACTTTCCGCCTGGGGCACCTCCAACATGCGCACCGGCGGCGACGACATTGCCCAGGCCTTGGCCATGATCGGCGTGAAGCCCGTCTGGGAGCCCTCAAGCTGGCGGGTCACTGGTTATGACATCCTGCCGCTCGCCGTTTTGGGCCGCCCCCGCGTAGATGTAACGCTGCGCATCTCGGGTTTCTTCCGTGACGCCTTCCCCACCCAGATCGAACTGCTCGACAAGGCCATCCGCGCCGTCGGCAGCCTTGATGAGGATGAGGCCGATAACCCCATCGCCGCCCGCATGAAGTCCGAGGCCGAGAGCCTGCAGGACTCCGGCATCGCCGCAGCCGATGCAAAGCAGATGGCGGGCTACCGCATTTTCGGCTCCAAGCCCGGTGCTTATGGGGCGGGCCTCCAGGCCCTGATCGATGAAAAGATCTGGACCGAGCGCGCCGATCTGGCTGCCGCCTACGTCACCTGGGGCGCCTTCGCCTATGGCGCGAAGGAAGCGGGCGTCCAGGACGAGGCCCAGTTCACCCAGCGTTTGAAAAACATCGAGGCCGTGGTCCACAACCAGGACAACCGCGAACATGATGTGCTCGACAGCGATGACTATTATCAGTTTGAAGGCGGCATGTCGGCAGCCGTCGAGACGGCCTCCGGCAAGCAGCCCCGCGTCTATCACAATGATCACTCCCGCCCCGAGCGGCCCGTGATCCGCACATTGGAAGAGGAAGTGGGCCGTGTCATGCGCTCGCGCGTGGTGAACCCCAAATGGATCACCGGGGTGAAGCGCCACGGCTACAAGGGCGCCTTCGAAATTGCCGCCACCGTCGATTACATGTTCGCCTTCGCCGCCACCACGGGCGCTGTCAAAACCCACCACTTCGATCTGGCCTACGATGCTTTCCTGGCCGATGAAGACACCCGCGACTTCATCACCGAAAACAATCCCGCCGCACTCCGCGAAATCGCCCAGCGTTTTGAAGAAGCCGCCACCCGCGGCCTTTGGACACCGCGCCTCAATTCAGCCTATGATCTGCTCAGGGAACTCCAGCAATGACCGAAGAGATTGATGCCGCAAGGCACCACGAAAAGATGGCCAAGAAGAAGGCCGCCCGCGACAAGATCATGGCGGGCAAGACCATCGAGCGCGGCTTGCTCATCGTCCACACCGGCAAGGGCAAGGGCAAATCCACCGCCGCCTTCGGAATGGTGTTCCGCCACATAGGTCACGGCATGCGCGCTGGCGTGATTCAATTTGTGAAAGGCGCCTGGGGCACCGGCGAACGCACCGTGCTGGAAAAATTCCCCGAGCTTGTCACCATCAAGGCCATGGGCGAAGGCTTCACCTGGGAAACCCAGGACATCAGCCGCGACATCGCCCACGCCCGCGAAGGCTGGGAAGAAGCCAAGCGCATGATCGCCGATCCGTCCTATAAAATGGTCATGCTCGACGAACTCAACATTGTTTTGCGCTACGACTATCTGCCGCTGCAGGAAGTTCTCGACGTCCTGAAAAACCGGCCCGCCGACAAGCACATCGTCATCACTGGCCGCAATGCCAAGGAAGAGTTGATCGAAATCGCCGACCTCGTGACCGAAATGGAACTCATCAAACACCCCTTCCGCTCCGGCGTGAAGGCCCAGGCCGGGATCGAGTTCTAGGGGCAGTCGGAAGCGGGGCCGGCTGTCAGGGATTTTGAAAGACGCTCGACGACTGGGTCGTAGTCATTCTTCTGCGCCTGGGGATATTCAATGCGGAAATGCACGGCCTGCGTGTTCTTGCACGACGATATTGACTTCGCATAGAGCAGGCGGCCTTTCCGCGTTCCCGAATAGACCTGCCAGCCAGTGCCATCGACTCCCGCCACATAGGAAATGTTCCAGCCGTCCTCCGTGTCGCTCTTCAGCCGCGCCGCAACGTGCTGATTGAAATCCTCGTCAGCCAGATTGTTGCCCCAGACCAGCAGCTCCGCCTTGCCATCGGCGGAATGGAAAGTGAGGCCATCACCATTGGCGGGTGCGGGCATATCATTCACAAAACCGGGCGGCACATCGATGCCCACGCCGAAACGCGCGTTGGAATAGCTGGTCCAGTCCCCAGCAAATGCGGCGCTGGCAAACAGCACCAGAAAACTGACAGCGAGCCGCATCCGCATCAGGCCGCCCTCTGCGAAGCCACCTTTACATCATCCAGCGGCACCCGGACTCCTTTCCGGATGACCGCCTTGTCATAGGCTTTGCGCGCAAAAACCTCCCGCACCATGGGCGCAAAGAATTCCAGCGGTTTCGTCTCATAATCGGGATCAAAGCTGTTCTGGTCCCATTTCTCACAGAATTCAGCGCAGTCATCGAAATAGGGATTGCCGCGGAACTGCTCGCGCTTGTCCGGATTGCCGCCGACATGCTGTGCATAGTAAACCATCTGGAAATCCCCATGGGTCTGCACCACCCAGGCGCATTGCTCGCGCACGAAGGGCCGCAGGATTGTGGCCGCATATTCATCGTGGTTGTAGGGCGCATAGATGTCGCCGATATCATGCAGCAGCGCCGAGACCACCCAGTCCATATCAGCGCCACCATTCCACGCCCGCGTGGCCGCCTGCAGCGAATGGCCAAGCCGGGTGATCTTGTAGCCCGACATTGACTTGTCGAGCTCCACCATGGCGGTCAGCAAGCGGTCCGCCGTGCCCGCCGCATAGTCCGTCTCGTGGACGTTCAGGAAGGCATAGTCCTCCCGGTCGCCGTCTTTCATCTGGGTAAATTTGACCGTGTCCATGAGCCTCGCCTTTGCTGCTGCCCTAACAAATGAGAAGGAGGACGCCGTGTCAAGAGTACCCGCATTGCGAAGTTGCACCACGGATACTAAAATGCTTCGATGATCATTCAAGCCTGCATCAATGGCGCGCGTTCGCCTGACTTCCATCCGGCCTTGCCCCTGACCGCCGACACCATGGCAAAGGACAGCGCCGCCTGCATTGCTGTGGGGGCGGCGGAACTGCATGTCCATCCCCGTGGCGAATATGGCCGCGAAAGCCTGTCGACAGCGGCCATGGACAAGACAGTGCTAGCCATCCGCAAGGCCTGCCCCGGAACCTTCATCGGCGTTTCCACGGGAGCCTGGATCGAAAATTCCGCGCAACGAACCTTGCAGTCAATCGCGAGCTGGAACGAGCTTCCGGATTATGCGTCGGTCAACTTGTCGGAAGTTGCGGCACCCGACGTGATGGAGCTGTTGCAGAAACGCAAGATTGGTATTGAAGCAGGCCTGGCGTCGACCGCCGATGCCACCCGTTTTGTGAAACTCGAAATTGGCCGCCGCGCCCTTCGCATCCTCATTGAAATTGAAGAACAGGACATCGGCGAAGCCCAAGCTGTAGTGGAGGGCATCGTTGCCATTCTGGACAGGGCCGAGATTCGCAGGCCCATCCTGTTGCACGGCTTCGATGCCACCATTTGGCATTTCGTCGAAGTGGCGGCCCGGCGCCGCTGGTCCACCCGGATTGGCCTCGAAGACGGCCGAACCCTGCCTGACGGAAAGATAGCCGCAAACAACGCCGCAATGATTGCCGCCGCCCGTTCCAACTGGCGGAAAGCAATGGCGTGAGCGGGCCATAAGCCGCCGTTTCCATCCTTGTTCGAAATCCTGCTTAGGCCTATGAGTGGGCCTTCAGCAGCGTTCCCCCCGAGGGACTGAAAGCTATTCCGGTGCGGCTTACCTCTCAAGGGGCCAAAGCCGGAGCTGCCTTCCGTGGCCATTCCTGGCAGCGCTGAATTATGGAAGGCAGGAACGATGTCAAAACTGGGTGTAATGCTGTGCGGCCATGGCAGCCGCGACGAAAATGCGGTGACCGAATTCGCCGTGCTGTCCCGGCACCTTAAAAAGCGCCTTCCCCAATATCCGGTGGAATACGGCTACCTCGAATTTGCCACGCCCATCATCCGCACTGGCCTTGATGCCCTAAGAGAAAAAGGCGTGGAGCGCGTCCTCGCCGTGCCCGGCATGCTCTTTGCGGCGGGCCATGCCAAGAACGACATTCCCTCGGTGCTCAACACCTATGCCGCCGGCAATGGTCTGAAGATCGACTACGGCAAGGAGCTCGGCATCGACCCCAAGATGATGCGCGCCGCCGGCGACCGCATCCAGCAGGCCCTCGATGCAAACCCCTCCGCTGTTCCGCTGCATGAAACCCTGCTTGTGGTGGTGGGCCGCGGCGCGTCCGATCCCGATGCCAATTCCAATGTCTCGAAGGTCACCCGCATTCTCTGGGAAGGCTTCGGCTTCGGCTGGGCCGAAACGGCCTATTCAGGCGTGACCTTCCCGCTGGTGGAACCCGGCCTCGAACACGCCACCAGGCTCGGCTACAAGCGCATCATCGTTTTCCCCTATTTCCTCTTCACCGGAATCCTCGTCCAGCGCATCTATGACGCCACCGACGAAGTAGCCAAGCGCCACCCCGGTATTGAATTCATCAAAGCTCCCTACCTCAATGATCATCCCGCCGTTATCGACACCTTTGTTGAGCGTATCGAACAGATCCTCACCGGCGACATCGCCATGAATTGCCAGATGTGCAAATACCGCACGGCCGTTCTGGGCTTCGAGGCCGACGTGGGCGCGGTGCAGGAAAGCCACCACCACCATGTGGAAGGCATCAACGCCAAGGGCCCCTTCGAGATTGTGAACCACGCCCGGCATTCTCACGACCATGAGCACGGGCACGATCATGTTCATGATGATGGCCACACCCATGCCCCCTACCCCCACGCTAACCACCCGCTCGGCCCCGTCAGCATGAAGAAGGCGTGATGGATTATCTCCGCGACCCTTCGGCCATCTATGCAAGGTCCTTCGCCATCATCCGCAGCGAAGCCGACCTCTCATCGATTCCCGAAAGTGCCCGCGACATCGCCATCCGCATCATCCATTCCTGCGGCATGGTTGATGTGGTGGCTGACTTGCGGATTTCCGCTGATTTCGCCGAAGCGGCAAAGAAAGCCCTGGCCAAACCGATCCTCACCGATGCCGAAATGGTGCGCCAGGGCGTTATCGACAAATCCCTCAAGCTCATCTGCACCCTGAACGACCCCCGCGCCCGCGAACTGGGCATCGCCAAACAGATCACCCGTTCCGCCGCCGCCGTTGAATTCTGGAGGCCCGATCTGGAAGGCGCCCTGGTTGTCATCGGCAACGCTCCCACCGCACTCTTTGCCCTCCTCGAAACGATCGACGCGGGCGGACCCAGGCCCGCCGCCATCGCCGCCTTCCCCGTGGGCTTTGTCGGCGCCGCCGAATCCAAGGAAGAGCTCTTCAAGAATCCCCGCGGCATTCCCTTTGCCACCATCCTAGGCCGTCGGGGTGGTTCGGCCATGGCATCGGCTTGCGTGAACGGCGTATCAAAAGGTTTGACATGATCAAGTGGCTGACAATTATCGGCATGGGCGAAGACGGCTATGGGGGTCTGTCCGCTAACGCCAAACTCAGGCTCGAACAAGCCGACGTCATTGTCGGTTCCAGTCGCCTGCTCGCCTTCCTGCCGAAACTCAAAGCCGAGCGACTGGAATGGCCGCAACCCTTCTCGGCTGTCGTACAGCAAATGAAACCCCTGCGCGGACGCAAGACCGTGATCCTCGCCACCGGCGATCCGATGAACTATGGCGTGGCCCGCAAGCTGCTGGAGTTCATTCCCTTTACCGAGATGGAGATCATTCCCCACCTATCGGCCTTTTCGCTGGTAGCGGCACGTATGGGCTGGTCGCTCCCCGATTGCGACACGCTGACCCTGCATGGCCGCGATGCCGCCAATCTTGAAGCCTTTATCCAGCCCCGCGCCAAGCTGGTTGTCCTCACCGCCGACGCCAGCACAATCCCTGAAGTGGCGCGGCGTCTGGTGGCAAGGGGATTTGACAAAAGCGCTGTAACCGTTCTCGAAAATCTGGGCGGCGACCGCGAGAAGGTTTCGGGCTTTGTCGCCGATTCCGTTCCCAAGACAGAATTTTCCGATCTCAACACCCTCGCCGTGGCATGCATGGCCGGACCCGCCGCCAAAATCTGGTCGCGCCTTGCGGGCCTTCCCGATGACGCCTTTGTCCATGATGGCCAACTAACCAAACGCGAAGTCCGCGCCGCCACCCTTGCCGCACTCTCCCCCGCCCCCGATCAACTGCTCTGGGATGTGGGCGCCGGCTGCGGCTCCGTAGCCATCGAATGGATGCGCTCCACAAGGGGCTGCGAAGCGCTTGCCTTCGAACACCGCGAAGACCGCCTGGAGATGATCGCCCGAAACGCCGGTCAGCTGGGCACTCCGCGCCTGAAAATCATTGCGGGCCACGTGCCGGAAACCCTGCGGGGAAAGCCCAGCCCCGATGCCGTGTTCATCGGCGGCGGCGTGGGCATTCCCGGTGTTTTTGAAACCGCCTGGGAGCATCTGAAATCCGGCGGCCGCATGGTGGCCAATGTCGTCACCATGGAAGGCGAAATGCACCTCTATGACTTGCAGGAAAAGCACGGCGGCGAACTGGTGCGCCTTGAAATTTCCCACCTCGCCAATGTCGGCCCCTACCGCGCCCTCAAACCCCGCATGGCGGTGACCCAATGGAGAACCGTGAAGCCATGAAAAGCGGCATCCTCTATGGCGTGGGCGTTGGCCCGGGCGACCCCGAACTGATGACTGTGAAGGCCTGGCGTCTCATTTCCACGGCCCCCGTGGTGGCCTATCTCGCCGCCAATGGCAGCGAAAGCACGGCCCGCGACATCGCCAAGCCGTTCCTCCCCGATGATGTGATCGAACTTGCCATCGACATGCCCATGCGCACCGAGCGCGAACCGGCGCAAGCAGCCTATGACAAGGGTGCCGCCGCCATTACCGAACACCTCAAGGCCGGCCGCGACGTGGCCATGCTCTGCGAAGGCGATCCGTTCTTCTACGGCAGCTTCATGTATATCTTCGCCCGCCTTGCCGACCGCTTTGAAACCATCGTGGTGCCCAGCGTGTCGTCCATCACGGCCGCCGCCGCCCGCATCGGCCGCCCGCTTTCGGCCCGTAACGATGTATTGAAAGTATTGCCCGCGACATTGGAGGCGGACCGCCTGCGCGAGGAACTTCTCACCGCCCAGTCCACCGCCATCATCAAGGTGGGCCGCCACTTCGGTAAAATCAAAAACATCCTCTCGGCTCTCGACTTGATTTCAAAGGCCGTGGTCATCGAAAACGCCACCCGCAGCAACGAACGCATCCGCAAAGCTGAAGACGTGGAAGGCGATAGCCTGCCCTACTTCACCACCATCCTGGTCTACACCGGCGGCGAAACATGGTGAAGCCGGTTATCTTCATCCTTGGCGTCTCGGCTCTGCCGCTGGCCCAACGGCTCAAGGCCGAACTCGGCGGAGAAATCCACACGCCCGATTGCGTGCAAGGCGGCGATGCGACCTACCCCAAGGCAACCACCCATCTGGCGGAGCTCTTCAACGAGGGCCGCACCATCATCGGCCTCTGCGCCAGCGGCATCCTCATCCGCGCCCTTGCCCCCCATCTCGCGGACAAGCGCGATGAACCGCCGGTCATTGCCGTGGCCGAAGATGGCTCCTCCGTCATCCCCCTCCTCGGCGGCCACCATGGCGCCAACGCGTTGGCCCAGAAAATTGCGGCCCTGACCGGGGGCCATGCTGCCATCACAACCGCCAGCGAGGTACGCTTCGGCTTGGCCTTCGATGAAAACCGGGAGGGCTACACGCTGGCTAATCCCGATGACATGAAAGCGGCAACAGCCGCGAGACTTGCGGGCGGCGAGGTGCGCGTTGAAACGACTGAGCACATCGCAAAGGGTGGCCCGAATCACATCGTGTACCACCCTCACACCCTCACAATCGGCGTGGGCTGCGAGCGCGGAACTTCCCCCCAGGAAGTCGAGGAATTGATTAAAACGACGTTGAAAGCCAATAATCTTTCCATCCAGTCGGTGGCGGGTTTTGCCTCCCTAGATTTAAAGGAAGATGAGCCAGCCCTTAATAGCCTGCCCAACGTGCGTTTCTTCACCGCCGGGGAATTAAACGAACATGCGGCCAAACTCAAAAACCCTTCGGATTATGTCAAAAACGAGGTGGGAACCCCCGGCGTGGCCGAGGCCGCGGCCTTGGCGGCAGGCGGCCCCGATGCCGAATTGATTGTCCCCAAAACCAAGAGCAAGCGGGCAACCTGTGCCATTGCGCGGGCACCCGCGCCTATAATTGAACTCCCCGGACGTCTCAGAGGAAATTTGGCCGTCGTCGGGATAGGACCAGGCAGCAAACTCTTGCGAAGCGCTTTGGCAAAGCATGAACTCTTCATGGCCACCGATTGGGTCGGCTACGGTCTCTATCTCGATCTTGTTTCCGACCTCAAACGGGACCAGATCGAACACCGCTTCCCGCTCGGCGGCGAGGAAGACCGCGTCCGCCACGCCATCGAACTTGCCAGGCAGGGCAAGCAGGTGGCCCTCGTCTGTTCCGGCGATGCCGGCATCTATGCCATGGCGGCCCTCGTCTATGAGATCATCGATCTCGAACCCAGCCGGATCAAGATTGAAGTCATCCCCGGCATTTCCGCCTTCCAGGCCGCCGCCGCCAGGGCCGGCGCCATGATCGGCCATGATTTCTGCTGCATCTCGCTCTCCGATCTGCTCACCCCCTGGGACGCCATCGAAAAGCGCGTGAAGGCGGCGGCGGAAGGCGACTTCGTGATCTCCTTCTACAATCCCCGCTCGCTCAAGCGGCGCGACCAGCTGGAGCGCGCCTTCGCCATTCTGAAAGCCCATCGCCCGCCCGATACCCCGGTGATCATCGCCAGCAGTCTGGGCCGCCCGGAAGAGAATGTGCGGATTGTAAAATTCGCCGACTTCGATCCAGATGATGTCGACATGCTCACCCTGGTGATGGTGGGCTCCTCCCAATCCAAGTCCGTGCGCAGGGGCGACGGCAAAACTTATGCCTACACGCCCCGTGGCTATGCCAGAAAACGAGAGACCCAATGACCGTCCATTTCATCGGTGCCGGCCCCGGTGCTGCCGACCTCATCACGCTCCGCGGCCTGAAGCTCATCCAGTCCTGCCCCGTCTGCCTCTACGCGGGCTCTCTGGTGCCGGAAGAAATCGTGAAGGCTGCCCCCGAGGGCGCGCGCGTCGTCGATACGGCCCCCTTGCACCTCGACGAGATCATTGCCGAGATCGAGGCCGCCCACGCCAAGGGCCAGAACGTCGCCCGCATCCATTCCGGCGACCCCTCGATCTATGGCGCCATCGCCGAACAGATGCGGCGGCTCGATCAACTCGGCATTGACTATGACGTGACCCCCGGGGTTCCCGCCTTCGCCGCCGCCGCCGCCGTCTTGAAAACCGAATTCACCCTGCCCGAAATCGCCCAGACCGTGATCCTCACCCGCACCACCATGCAGGCCAGCGCCATGCCACCGGGCGAGGAATTGGAAGAGCTGGGGCGAGCCAAGGCCACCCTCGCCATCCATCTTTCGATCCGCAATCTCGGCTATATAGAGCGCGCGTTGACGCCGCATTATGGCCCAGACTGCCCCGTGGTCGTCGTCTATCGCGTCACCTGGCCCGACCAGAAGATCATCAAGGGAACGCTTTCAACAATTGCAAAGCTGGTGAAGGCCGCCAAACTCACCCGCACCGCCCTGATCCTCGTCGGCCATGTCCTCGACGCCCGCGAATTCCGCGACAGCGCGCTCTACGATGCAGGCCACGAACATGTCTTGCGCAACCGGAAAACCGTTAAAAATACTTCTTGACTTTTTTCCTACATAGGATTATTTACACAGTCGTTCATCGCAAGGTGAACCTGCTGTTTGACATTGTTAAAAGGGCTACCGGAGCGGCCC
>JBAVOA010000110.1:0-5241 GCA_049691635.1 Aestuariivirga sp.
GTCGTGACTTACGCCATTCTGGTTTTTTGGGGGTTCGTCTGCCTCTTTCCGCTATATTGGGTGGCGGCGACGTCGCTGAAGGGCGAGCCCGAGATCATGCGCGGTCCCTACTATATTCCGTTTATAGACTTCACGCCCACGCTTCGTTCCTGGACTATCATTCTGGCCGATCCCAATGACAACCTGCTCATGCGTTATTTCAATTCTACGGTTGTAGGAGTGACGTCGACGGTGCTGACGCTGCTGCTTGGCGGGATGGCTGTCTATGGATTGACGCGGTTCCGGTTAGCGCTGCCGTGGGCGGGCATCGGCAATCGCGGCCTTTTGTTTACCATCATGGCCACGCGTATCCTGCCGCCGGCGGTCATGGTATTGCCGCTCTACATGTTGGCATTCTACACAGGCACGCTGGACACGCTATTTTTCCTCATTTTCACCTACACGGCACTCAATCTTCCGGTTGCCGTGTGGCTGTTGCAGCCTGTCTTCGGCACAGTTGCCACCGATCAGGAAGAAGCGGCGCAGCTTGACGGAGCCTCACATGTACAGATTTTCTTCACGATCTTCCTGCCGATGATTGCCACCAGCGTTGCCGCGGTCGGTCTGCTGATCTTCCTCCTGTGCTGGAATGAATATCTGTTCGCCGCCTATCTTGCAGGCGATCACGCGATGACGTTGCCGCCGTGGATGGTGGGCCAGCTGTCGATGAAGGAAGCACAGGTTGGCGGCGAGGCAGAGGAATGGGCACAGCTTTCGGCGGCAGCTGTTCTGATGGTCCTGCCTCTGCTCGCCTGCACTGTATTCGCGCAGCGCTTTCTTGGCCGCATGGCATTGTGGAGGCGATGAGTTCTATGGCGCTGGGGCTTTTGCGACCGGCTACTCAATATCTTCGATAGGCCCCGCATCCAGGCCTTGAACGCGCTTGGCCAGTGACGCCTGGATGAAGTCATCGAGGCCACCGTCAAGCACGGCTGAGGGATTGGTGCTGGTGTAGCCGGTGCGCAGATCCTTCACTAACTGATAGGGTTGCAGCACATAGGAACGGATCTGGTGACCCCAGCCGATGTCGGTTTTCTTGGCGTTGACCGCGTCGATCTTTTCCTGCTGCAATTGCAACTCGCGCTCGTAAAGCCGGGCCTTCAGCATTTTCCAGGCGGTGGCGCGGTTCTTGTGCTGGGAACGCTCGGCCTGGCAGGCCACCACAATGCCAGTTGGCTGGTGGGTGATACGCACGGCAGAATCGGTTGTGTTAATATGCTGGCCGCCGGCCCCTGAAGCGCGATAGGTGTCGATCTTGCAATCGCTTTCATTGATCTGGATATCGATATTGTCATCGATCACGGGATAGGACCAGACCGAGGCAAAGGACGTGTGGCGCCTGGCGTTCGAGTCGTAGGGCGAAATGCGCACCAAACGATGGACGCCGGATTCGGTTTTCAGTTTGCCGTAGGCGTTGTGGCCCTTGATCTCAAGCGTGCACGACTTGATGCCCGCCTCTTCACCCGCGTGCTCATCGAGGACGGAGACCTTGAACTTGTTCTGGTTGGCCCAGCGCGTGTACATGCGCATCAGCATCGAGGCCCAGTCCTGGCTTTCGGTGCCGCCAGCGCCTGCATTGATCTGCACATAGCTGTCATTGCCATCGGCTTCGCCAGAAAGAAGCGTTTCAAGCTCCTGCTCGGCCACTTCCACCTGCAGCTTGGTCAAGGCTTTCTCGGCTTCGGTCACGATGGCCTGGTCGCCTTCCAGCTCACCGAGATCAATGAGGCCCACATTATCTTCAATGGTCTGCTCGAGGCGCAGAACGGCGGATATGCGCGCGTCCAGATCCTGACGCTTGCGCATCACTTCCTGGGCTTTTTGCGGATCATTCCAGAGGGCGGGGTCTTCCGATTTGGCGTTCAGCTCGGCGAGCTGCCTAATGGCGGAGTCCCAGTCAAAGATGCCTCCTTAGCAGTCCGATGGACTGCTTCATTTCTTCCACGAGCTTGATGATTTCTGCGCGCATCTATAGGTGACTTTCGACTTTGATGTTGGGGCTCAATAGAGGCCACCGGTGCCGGTCGTCAATCCGCCATCTTGAACAGGCTGTTCGCCCTCGGCGGGCGGCACGAGCTGCACGCCATCCCGCAATGAGGGATCGGCAGCCACCGAGGCCAGATCTTGGCCGATGACGTCGTTTGACTCCGATGGCTCCTCGCCGGGCTTGAAGGCTTCGAGAATGACACCTTCTTCACCAAAAATCGCGCGCTTGCCGGTATTTGCATCAATCGGAATGAGTTCAATCGCCCGGGGCACGCGGAATGGGGTGGCCGGCTGTTCACGAAGCGCCAAGCGCATGAAGTCAGCCACGATGGGGGCGGCCAGTTCACCGCCGGTGCGTTTCTTGCCCATGGGCTTTGGGTTGTCAAAGCCAACGTACACGCCCACAGTGAGATCTGGCGTGTAACCGACAAACCAGGCATCTTTTTCCTCATTCGACGTGCCCGTCTTGCCGGCCACAGGCTTGCCCACAATCTGCAATTTCTTGCCAGTACCGCGCTGGACCACGCCTTCCATCATTGAGGTGATCTGGTAGGCCGTATAGGGGCTCATGACCTGTTCGCGCACATCGATGAGTTCCGGTTCAACGCTGTTTGGCGTGTAAGTCTCCTGTTTGCAGAAACTGCAGTCCCGCTTGTCGAATTTGAATATGGTGCGGCCATAGCGATCCTGCACGCGATCAATCAAAGTGGCCTGAACCTTCTTTCCGCCATTGGCAAACATGCTGTAGGCAGTGGTCATTTTCATCAGCGTAGTTTCGCCGGCGCCAAGCGCCATTGACAGCTGCAACGGCATCTTGTCGTAGAGGCCGAGGCGCTGGGCAAGATCGACAATCTTGGTCATGCCAAGATCATCGGCAAGCCGCACAGTCATCACGTTTCTTGATTGCTCAATGCCGCGGCGCAAGGTGGACGGGCCGAAGAACTTGTTCTGGTAGTTCTTGGGCTTCCACACTTCGCCGTTTGGCATTTGATATTCAACCGGCGCGTCAAGCACGACGGATGAGGGCGTATAGCCATTGTCGAGGGCTGCGGCGTAGGCAATGGGTTTGAAGGCAGAGCCCGGCTGGCGCATGGCCTGGACGGCGCGGTTGAACTGGCTGTTACCATAGGAAAAGCCACCGACCATGGACAGGACCCGGCCCGTATGCGGGTCCATCGCAACCAGAGCGCCCTCCACGTCCGGCATCTGCACCAGATGCCATTTTCCATCGTCGCTGCTTGGCGCCACATAGATGACATCGCCCACGGACAGCACATCGCTCGCTTTTTCCACCTTCGGACCTAGCTTTGTGCCATCTACGTAAGCCCGGGCCCAACCCATCAGCGCTACGGGAATGGTTCCGGTTTCGCGCGCCTCTTCCATCTTTCCTTCGGGCGTCAGTTTCGGTTGAAGGCCGATTGAAGCCTGCTGCTCATTCACCTCGAGGACCACGGCAATGCGCCAGGGCGCCACGTCTTCAGGCGCACGCGGTTTATCAAGCAGCAAACCCCAGTCGCCCTGAACCTCAACCCGTTTCACCGGTCCGCGGAAGCCGCGCTTGCGGTCGAAGGAGATCAGGCCCCGCGCCAGGGCCTGCCGTGCATAGATCTGCAATTTCGGATCGAGTGTGGTGCGCACCGAAAGCCCGCCCTTGCCGAGCGCGTCCTTGCCATACATCTGGATCAACTCACGGCGCACTTCCTCGGCAAAGGATTCAGCCGCGAAGAGCTGAGCCCCGAAGGGGCGCGGGTTGACGACCAGCGGTTTCTTGGTGGACTCATCAAACTCGGCCTGGGTGATGAAGTCATTGTCCAGCATCTGCTGGAGCACCCAGTTGCGCCGCTCGATGGCGCGGTCCTTGTGCTTGAAGGGATGATAGTTGTTAGGCCCCTTGGGCAAGGCCGCGAGATAGGCCATCTCATCGAGGGAAAGCTCGTTCAACGATTTGCCGAAATAGTTCAGCGAGGCGGCGGCAATGCCATAGGAGTTCAGGCCGAGAAAGATTTCATTGAGATAGAGTTCGAGAATCTGGTCCTTCGAAAAAGCCGCCTCTATGCGCTGGACGATGATGGCTTCGCGCAACTTGCGCTCGATGGTCTGCTCGTTGTTCAGGAGGAAGTTCTTGGCCACCTGCTGGGTGATGGTGGAAGCGCCAACGATCTGGCCCTTGCCGGTGAACTTGACCTGAACATAGCGCAGGCCTGCGGCGGCGATGCCGCGCCAGTCGAGGCCGCCGTGGGTATAAAAGGTTTTGTCCTCGGCGGAGATATAGGCCTGGATCAGCCGCTTGGGCACCGAGTTGATAGGAACGAAAAGACGCCGCTCATCGGCATATTCGGCCAGCAATGAACCATCGGAGGCGTGAATGCGGGTCATGACCGGCGGTTCGTAGGAAGCCAGTTGCTTGTAATCGGGCAGGTCCTTGGAAACGTCCCAGACAATGTAAACCAGGGCTCCGGAGAGGCCCAGGAAAATCATAAACCCGGCTCCGAAGAGCCATCCTAAAAATCTCAGCATTGTTGATTTACTGGTCCGATTCCGTCTCTATTTCTTCATGGCGATAGCACATGCCTGATGCGATTTGCTAGACTTGGAATATGGCCAAGGCGGGGCGGGGAAAAACTGCCGTTTCAGGTAAAAGGGGCGATGCCGAATGCCTTGCGGAAACCCTCCTGCCCTGCCCGCGTGATCGTCAAGGCGCGGGAGTTGTCCTGGCGTTTCAGCCACTTTAACTCCAGTGTCCGATTCAGAAGAGCTGCACCCGCGCTACCTGCAAGATGATAGCGGCGTTCGCTCCAGTCAAGACAGGGGCGGCAGAAGACCCGTTTGGTGTGGGCGGTGGTGGCGATATCAATGCCGAAGTTTTCAAGAAACACTTTGCCCATATCGGTCACACGGCCGCCATCGCCATAGAATTCAATCTGGCCCCGGTCCAGCATTGCGTCAGTGAGACTGACCGCGAGGTGTCCTGCCATGTGATCGTAGCATCCGCGAGCGATACGCATCTCTGCATCGCGTGGACCGGTGCGGATGGTGCGCCCAGCATGTTTCATGTTTTGGGCCGAGGCCACCAGCTGCATGCTCTCAAGCATCCGGGCGATTTCGGCGGACGCGAGGGAATGATAATGGTGGCGCCCATGCTGCTCCATCGTAATGAGACCTGCCGTTTTCATTTTGGAGAGATGGCCGCTTGCGGTTTGCGGCGTTATCCCGGCG